>JANWID010000026.1 GCA_025450095.1 Bacteroidia bacterium
GAAAAAGACAACAATTGCCTAGATTGATTTTTAGTTACATTTGCAATCCTTTAAAGCAATGTTAATGAATCATCCATACTTTACAGAAGCCGCGATTAACAAGCATCAGTTTTCAAGTACCGGATGCATAAAAAATAAAGTCCGGTTCTAATATTATTACTATGATTCCTTTCTCCGGTAGCTGTTTTAGAATATCCATTTAACCAGTCAAAAATCATAGTCGCCAATGGAATCATAACGCTTCATGAAAATGTCGTGACAATAAAAAACAGATAATCATTTTAATTAAGTAATACTAACCTCAGCTGCATCCGGTGCAGTATCCCGGGAAACCGGCAAAAATTAAAACATAACCGATTCATTAAATTATGGAAAAAAGCAACTTGAATTCAAAATCAATCAACCCCATTTTCACTTACACCGTGATTCCGGCAGCGCTGGTCATCTCAGTTGTGCTCTACATGTTTGTAATGGGAAATCCGGCGAATTTCATAGAAAGCAACCCGGATAACAATCCCCTTCCCGGAAACTACCTCGGAATTATTTACAAAGGAGGTGTCATCGTACCAATTTTGATTGCGATGTTGCTTATTGTAATCACTTTCTGCCTGGAGCGATTCTTTACGATCAGGAAATCGAGAGGACGTCGCCCGGTGGATAGCTTTATCAACGAGATCCGCGGCATGCTGGCAAGCGGAAAATATGACCAGGCACGTAAAGCGTGTTTAGATCAAAAGGGTTCGATTGCGAATGTGGTTCATGCGGGACTTGATGCTTATGAGCAAATGGATAAGGATAAAGCAACCGATAAGGAACATAAAATCCTTACGATTCAGAAAAGTATTGAAGAAACTACTTCGCTGGAACTGCCGATGCTTTCAAAGAACCTTCCTATCATTTCCACAATTGCTTCAGTAGCTACCCTTATGGGACTGCTCGGTACGGTGCTAGGTATGATCAAGTCGTTCGCGGCGATGGCTACTGCCGGAGCACCAGACGCTGTAGCTCTTTCCAATGGAATTTCTGAAGCACTTATCAATACAGCATTAGGTATCGGAACCTCCGCAATCGCAATTATTATGTACAACTTCTTTACGACTAAAATTGATGCTATAACATATGGTATCGATGAAGCGGGATACAGCGTTGTACAGAGTTTCTCAGCAACACACTAACAGAAAACAGAAATGCCAAAAATCAATTACCCCAGGGCTTCCCCACGGTTGGATATGACGCCGATGGTGGATCTGGCATTCCTGCTGGTTACTTTTTTTATGCTCACCACCAAGTTCAAGGCTGATGAACCTGTTGTTGTAGATACTCCATCTTCCGTTTCCGAGATCAAGCTTCCCGATATCGATATCATGACCATTATGATTACTCCGGATAGCAAGCTGTACTTTAATATCGATGGAAAAAAAACTCGTGAAAAGGTGCTTCAGAAAATGGGCGAACGTTACAATGTAACTTTCACTCCGGAAGAAGTACATCGTTTTTCGGTATTAACTTCCTTCGGTCTTCCTATCCGGGAACTGAAACAATACCTTCCACTGGATGAAACAGGAAGAAAGCTGATCAAACAAAACGGAATTCCTTATGATTCTCTGAACAATGAATTGTCAGACTGGGTCCGTTTCAGCAGATTGGAAAATCCGCAATTCCGTATCGCCGTAAAAGGTGACCGGGAATCAAATTACAAGACCGTGAAAAGAGTAATCGATATCCTCCAGACTAACAAGGTGAACAAATTCAACCTGATCACCAATCTTGAAGAAACAATTTAAAGTTAACGTTACAGAATGTCTGAAATAAATCACGACCAGGGTACCGCGGGAGGTAAGCACGACAAGAAGCCTGTACAGAAAAAGTCGTCTACACACATCGACATGACACCGATGGTTGACCTGGCATTTTTGCTGCTCACCTTTTTTATGCTGACCACTACTTTCAGCAAGCCAAAGACCATGGAGATTAACATGCCGGTTAAGCCTGACGATACAACGAACCAGCAGAAAGTTGACGAAAAGAAAACCATTATCGTGCTACTTGGTGGTAAAGATAAGATAGTATGGTACCAGGGATTGGATAATCCAACTCCAATGGTCACCGATCTTTCTGCAACAGGGCTCCGCAAAACCCTCATCGAAAAAAATTCCCGGGTTCATCTCAGGGCTGTCGCTTTAAGGGATTCTCTTTCGAGAAATTTGGTAAAAATGGATGAGTTTAAAAAGCGGCTCGGGGAAATTAAATCCGATAAGGACGGTCTTATTGTTTTAATAAAGGCTATGGAAAATGCCAGCTACGAGAATCTAGTAGATGTGTTGGATGAAATGGCGGTTTGTCATATCGGTCGTTACGCGATCGTAGACATCACCCCGATGGAAATCGAAATGCTGGATAAAATTTAAAAAAACAAATCATGAGAATCGATTGGGATAATTGCATTAATGAAGGCCGGAACGACCTCGTATTTGAAGGAAGGAACAAAGGCTATGGAGCATATATACTTCGGCAATCATACAGTAAAACCGTTATGCGGGCATTCCTCATTACGTCAGTCTTTTTAATATTGATGATCTGCCTGCCATTTATCGTGAAGATTTTTTCAAGTGCGTCCGGCAAGCTGGATGCATTTACCAGTACCGAAATCACACTGATGCAGCCTCCACCCATTGATGAAACACAACCTCCTCCACCTCCGGTACCACCACCACCTCCGGTTCAGCAAACTATTAAGTTTACTCCACCTGTGGTTGTGAAGACGGAAGAAGTTCCACAAGATGAACCACCTCCTACACAAGAAGAATTGAAAGATGTGGCAGCTGGTGTTACTACGCAGGAAGGTGATCCGAATGCCATTGATTTGCCGATTGAAGATCCAGGAGCCGGTGAAGGTCCTCCTGAAATTTTTACAATTGTGGAAGAAATGCCATCCTTTCCGGGAGGTGAATCGGCACTTGTAAAATATCTTTCCGATAACATCCGTTACCCTGCACGCGCACGTGAAAACGGAATTACCGGGAATGTATTCGTAACTTTTATCATTGGAAAAGATGGCAAAGTTGCGGATGCTAAAATACTCCGTGGCATTGGCGGCGGGTGTGATGAAGAAGCACTTCGTGTGGTGAATTCCATGCCAGGATGGCGTCCCGGAAAGCAGCGAGGTGAACCCGTTATAGTTCAGTATAACCTGCCCATCCGCTTCACGCTAAAATGACCACTGACGGAAGCTTCTTCCGGTCAAAATGGTATCATTTATGCATGGCACTTATTTATGTGGGAGCTGGCGTGGCGCTGATACTATATAGTGACGATGAATCACAAATACTGCAACCATCTTATTTCGGATGGTTGTTTGTTGTTTACGGTGCCTACCGAATTCTTTCACGATGGCTTCATAGGAAAAAACAGGAGCCGCCGATCCGTTAAAATGAAATACCTTTATCTGTTACCGGTTTTTTTTTGCTCCATTGGCTGTGCCAGCAAGAACAGTGACAAAGAAACAGGAACGCCCGTCTCTGGTCCGTTTACTATGCATTGCGATGAATCCGTTTACCCGTTGATGCAAGTTCTGTGTGATGGCTATATGAGCGTTTACCCACAGGTTGTTATAACTATAGATACGACATCGAAAAAAAATGTATGGTCGCTTTTTGATGCAAAGAATATTTATTCGCTCGTTACTGTGACACTACCTTCAACCGAAGACTCTGTTGCACTTTCTCAGCGCCAGATCTATCCACAGACATTTCACTTTGCTTCCGATGCAATTGCATTTGTTTCGGGTAAATCTGATTCCGCTGGCTCATGGTTTACATTGAAAGATGATAGTACTTGCCTTGAAAAGTCATTTCATCCCGTGATAACACGATTTATTTCCGACCGCCCCGACTCTGATAATTCAACCTGGCTGCAGTCACATTTCCGGTTGCAAAATGGATGCACTGCAGAAATTTATGCAGCAGGGAAACAACAGCAGATCCTGGAGCGTGTGACAACTCATCCTGGTGAAACCGGAATTATCGGCTGGAGCCACCTGAGTGAAAAAGCGAATTCCACAGTTAAAAACTGGAAATCAAAAATAAATATCATTCCTTACCGCGCTAATGATACCCTTTTGATTTACCCAACGCAATCGGCGCTGGCTATCGGAAGTTACCCGCTTGCACGGAAACTTTACCTTGCAACTGCTGAACCTTATGCAGGTCCTGCTACCGGTTTTGCATCCTTTGTTGCAAGCGACGAAGGACAACGTATTATCCGGTTGTTCGGTCTGGCTCCTGCTAAAATGGCTCCCAGAGAAATTGTAGTTAATTAGATATCCTGAAATATGAAAAAAATCATTTTAACAGCTTTAATAGCTTTCAGCACACTGGTACATGCACAGGAATTTAATTCCTGTACTATTTATACAGAGTATGGTGATTTTGTGAAGGCAAAATCATGTCTTGATACCTGGAAAACAAAATATGCAAATGATCCGTCATATCATTACCAGCTGATGTACCAAGCTGTAAAATCCGGAGATGCTGCAACGGCGACATCGGTGATGGATAAGATCAATGCCTTTCCTGCAACAGATTTTTATACAATTTCGGCGAAGACCACATATTACGCATTTACGGGTGATATGCCCAAAGCGAAATCTGCTTTTGAAAGTGTTTTTGTAAATCACAAAATGTCACCGATGCCGGTATTGACCGATGTCATCCGTGCATTTATTAGCTTCAAAGTTAAGGACACAACTTATGTAGGTATGTGGATCAAGACCCTGGAAAAAGAGTTGAAGATTCTACCTGTTCAGGTTGTAATGCTAAAAGGTGATTACTATTCCGCACAGGGCGATCATGGAACAGCATTAAATTATTACAACCAGGTTATTGATACCGAACCTAAAAATAGTATTGCACTCTATAGAAAAGCGGTAGCTTACCGGAGAATCCGCAATTTCAGCGCTGCACTGGGTGAACTGGAAACCGCACTCCGGATTGCTCCCGAATTTCCATTCGCTGTTCTTGAAAAAGCAGAAGTGCTTTTCGAACTCAAGCGTCCGGAAGAAGGCATTGCTGTTTACAATGAATATTTTAAAATGGTGCCAGATGATAAAATCGCGCACCTGCAATTTGGTTCTGCTCTTTTTGCAGCCAAAAAATTTGAGGATGCAGAAAAGCAAGCTGATTATGTCTTGCAATCTGACCCCGCAAATGTTTCCGCCTTGAAACTGAAATCATACACTAGTTATGAACTGGGAAAATTTGCCGAAGGCAAGGTAATCATGCAAAACTTCCTCAGTAAGGCAGATACTTCCATCATCACATCAAAGGACCACGAGTATATGGCTTACTTTCACCAGAAAGATCTAAATGATTCCCTTGCCATTGAATCGTACAAAAAAGCATTGCAATATCCGGGAGTACGTCCTGAATTGTATTCCGAAGTTGGAAACCTGATGTTCAAGAAAGGTCTTTACCAGGATGCGTTCAATACCTACCAGGCTAAGCTGGCAATTTATAAAGGAACATCCGCCGATTATTTTACTTACGGAAGGTCCGCGCTCGCGCTCGAAAATTATATTCTTGCCGATTCCCTGTTCGGCAAGGTCACCGAGCTTCAGCCAACCTGGCCAAATGGCTACCTGATGCGCGCCAATGCAAATGCGCACCTGGATCCGAATTCTACTGAAGGGAAAGCATTTCCCTACTATGATAAATTCATCGAGCTGGCGGAAGCAGATACTGCCAATGCAGCTAAGCTGAAAAACGGGTTGATGGAAGCTTATAAGTATATGGGGTCTTATTATTACCTGAATAAGGATATTCCAAAATCTAAATCATATTGGAATAAAGTTTTGTTACTGGATCCGAACGACAAGCAGGCGAAAGATGTATTGAAGCAGCTGAAATAGTAGCTTTTTATGAAACACTCAAATCAGTTTCAGCGCATAACCGGCGCAGGATTACTGATCACAATCGGAATTATTTTTGGCGACATCGGCACGTCTCCATTATACGTACTGCGTGCGATTGTTGGATCTAACACAATTTCAAAAGAACTTGTCCTGGGTGCCATTTCCTGTATTTTCTGGACGCTGACTTTACAAACAACATTTAAATATGTAATCATTACCCTTCGTGCTGATAACAAAGGTGAGGGAGGTATTTTTTCTTTATACGCCTTAATACGAAGATACCGTTCACGCTTCCTGACTATTGCTGCTATGATCGGTGGCAGCGCTTTACTGGCGGATGGCATGATCACTCCACCTATCAGTATCAGCTCGGCCATTGAAGGGCTGCATCACCAGAATGAGAATATCCCAGTGATGCCAATTGTGATCGGCATCATAGCTTTACTGTTTTTTATTCAGCAATTCGGAACCGGGTTTGTTGGAAAATCATTCGGACCTGTAATGGTAATATGGTTTTCGATGATTGGAATTCTTGGTGCCATGGCATTAGCTCTTGCACCTGAAATTCTGAAAGCTATCAGTCCTGTTTATGCAATCGAACTGCTCACACAATACAAGGGCGGTTTCTGGTTACTGGGTGGTGTGTTCCTTTGTACAACAGGTGCCGAAGCTTTATACAGCGACCTGGGTCACTGTGGTAAGAAAAATATCAGGGTGAGCTGGATTTTTGTGAAGCTGTGCCTGTTGCTTAATTATTTCGGCCAGGGTGCATGGCTCATCGCACGTGAAGGCACTTTTTTGAACGAACGAAATCCTTTTTATGAAATCATGCCGGAAAAATTTCTACTCACAGGAATTATCATTTCTACTTTCGCAGCCATTGTTGCAAGCCAGGCACTGATCAGTGGTTCCTTTACTTTAATTAACGAAGCCATGCGGTTGAATTTTCTGACACGGCTTCGGATCATTTATCCAACTGATATTCGTGGCCAGATTTATATACCTTCCATCAACTGGTTGCTGATGATTGGATGTATCGGTGTGGTATTGTATTTCCGTGAATCTGCAAATATGGAAGCAGCATACGGGATGGCAATTATACTTACCATGATGGTGACCAGCATGCTGCTTGTCTGGTACCTGAAGATGAAACATTATCCTGTCTGGTTCATTGCGCTGTTTATAGTTGTATACGGGATCATTGAATCCTCATTTATGATTTCAAACATCAGTAAAATTACACATGGTGGATGGATAACACTACTTGTAACCGCTTTCAATTTTACTTTGATGTACGCGTGGAGCCAGGGAAGGAAAATCCGGAACCGGTACGTGGAGTTTACGAGTTTACCGGATTATCTTCCACATCTCAGTGAGCTGAGAAAGGATCAGTCGATACCACAAACTTCTACACACCTTGCTTACCTCACCAGCGCAAACAAAGAAAATGATATAGAGAATTCCATTATTTATTCTATTTTTCAAAAACGACCTAAGCGCGCCGATGTATACTGGCTTTTGCATGTTGATGTAAGTGATGATCCTTACCGGATGGAATACAAAGTGCATCATTTTATTCCCGGTGAAATTATCAAGGTGGATTTCCGGATCGGTTTCCGCATCGAACCCCGGGTAAATCTTTTTTTCCGCCAGGTTGTTTCTGAAATGAAATCACACGGTGAAGTGGATGTTACCAGTCGTTACGTTTCACTGAACCGGCAAAACCTGATCGGTGATTTCAGGTTTGTGGTGATCGAGAAATTTCTTTCGTACGATAACGTGATTCCGGTTTACGAAAAAGTCATATTAAGCATTTACAACATTCTCAAAAAATTAGGATTGAGTGATGAAAAGGCTTTTGGGCTCGATACCAGCAATGTTATGGTTGAAAAAGTTCCCATCGTAATTACACCACCTTCTCCGATCAAATTGAAACGTATTGTGTAATGCGTTGATTTGCTGATTCGTATCTGCATTTTTTTAATCCATAAGTTTTTCTAATTTTAGAGTACACAAAAACCAAAAACCATGTCGGCAAAAAGTTTTAGCGAACAGCTCGGGGAGCTGATTCATAAAGCGGAAGCCGAACTCGATGAGCTCCGGCTTAAAATTGCTCTTGGCAAAATGACAGGGGCTGATTTGTTTGAAGAAATTAAAATGGAGCTTCGGGATTCCTTCCGTGAAATTATTTCAGAATTA
>JANWID010000027.1 GCA_025450095.1 Bacteroidia bacterium
CAGTTATTGATTCACCAAATTTACAGGGGCAATCATGCAATTTTATATATAATACCATTAATTTGGGCGCTAATTGGTCGGGAATTGGTTTACCTGCATTAATCAGGGGAAGTAATTGTCTGTTAACAAATTCAATTTCGGAGCAATTCAGTGAAAAAGGGATATCTATTTTTCCTAACCCTGTGACGGATGAATTAACCATAGAAAATTTTAGTGCCCCTGTTAATATAGAGTTATATTCTATTCTAGGTAACCTGGTTTTAGTTACGCAGGTTTCAACGTCAAACAATAAGATAAGGACTGATAATTTACCAAAGGGAATTTATTTTATGGAATTGCATTCAGAGAATGATCAGGTATATTTTTATAAAATAATAAAAGAATAACCAGAGAGCCTTTTATTGAGTTTAAATGAGAAGACTATTCATATTAACTGGTATCTTAATAGCATTAATTATTTCCTGGTTTATTTTTAATCAAAAGGAAAAAGCTGTGACAGAAGATTATTTTATTTCAACTCAAGGGCAGAGTAATGACAGGGTGAAAAAATTAAGCCTCGATAAAGCATCAGAGAATGCTTCAAACATCTTAGACCTTTCGAAACTTTCATTTCCAAAAACAGAAGAAAAAAGAGAAAATATTGATTACAAACCTGACGAGGAAACAGACTTTGTAATAAATATCAAAGCTCTGAGCCCGGTTCCGTTTAAAAAAGATGACCTATGGAAATTATTTGATAAAGAATTTAGAATAAACTTTGGTGCTGCTCAAATTTATGGGTATGCTCCTATAGAAAAGAGATGGACTTTTGTAATTGCGGGCGGGAACCCTGAAATTTATGATACGATTCAGATTGCAATTGACTTATTGGAAATCTGCGATGGACAAAATTCGGTCAATGCAACCAAAGCACTGGAGCGATATATTTCAGAGATAAACAAAAAAGTAAAATCTTTTCCAACCAAGGTTGAACCCGAGATTACTGAAAAAATTGAACATGCTGTTTCAAGAGGAATGAAACTGGCAGAATTAAAAACGGAATTTGATATAGAGGCGGTCATTTTACTAAAAAGTGATAAAATGTACGATGGGAAATTAGCCTGGGATGTTTTACAAAGCGTAGGTTTGGTCTGGGGTGATGGAGATTTGTTTCATTGGGATAATAAAGAAAATTATGGGGGAGACCAACACTTTAGCGTTTGGACTACAACGCATCCTGGGTATTTCCTGCCGGAAGATATTAAGGACGGAAGTATGAATCCGGTAGATTTGGGCTTTAGTTTTTCTGTCCCAAGAAGTGCCGACCCTAAGAATGTTTTTGCAGTAATGCTGGATGCAGTTAAATATTGTCAATCACGTTTGGGTGGGACAATTTTGGATAAGGACGGGAATTTATTTAATGAGATAAAAGAAAAACAGTACTTAGACGACGTAGTCGAAAAAATGAAAAGGAAAGGCCTGACTGCAGGGTCATACCAGGCTTTAAGGATGTTTTAGGACTCTGAATCAAGAAAATAATAGCCTCATGGAAAACCTTCTGTTTCTGATTCCCATAATTGTCGGGCCAATTTTTATTTTGGCTGGTATTCTTTTGCTTAAATACCCTCCGGCTAAGATTAATATTATTTACGGTTACCGAACATCAAATTCAATGAAGAATCAGGACACCTGGAATTTTGCACAACGCTACTCTGCTAAGGTGTTGATCAAAGCCGGACTCATCTATTCATTGACAGCAATTATTGGATTGATTTATCAGCCTGAAAAATATATTTCAGTTTTGCTTGGGCTTTTGTTAATGTTAATCACTATTTTGATGGTGTATTTGAGAGTAGAGAAGGCTATTTCGAATAGAATTCAAGCCACAGGTAATAAATAAATCCTGCTACAAATTGCCAGCCTGCCCGGGGGCGGATTTTTTAGGAAAGGATGGTTTCTGACTTCACGTGAAACGAAAGGGGAAAATATTTATCTTTCGTCATAGCAATATTTCAAATTAAAATATGGAACCTCAGCTTGAGAAAATCAGGGAAGTACAAAGAGAAGCCTGGAATAAATCCTCGGCAGGATGGAAGAAGTGGGATGATTTGATGATGAATTTCCTGCAACCAATGAGTGCGGAAATGATTCAGATGCTAAACATCAATGAGAATGATACTATTTTGGATGTGGCAACCGGTACCGGTGAACCCGGGCTGACTATTGCGGGTTTATTGAAAAGAGGAAAGGTTGTCGGAACAGATCTGGCTGATGAAATGCTCGCCGTGGCTTTAGAAAAAGCAAATATTCGCGGTATCAAAAACTTTGAAACGGTTTGTTGCGATGTTTCCGAGCTCCCTTTTGCGAATAACACTTTCGATTCAATTTTCTGCAGGTTAGGTTTTATGTTTTTCCCGGATATTCCATTAGCCTTACAGGAAATGGTAAGGGTTTTAAAGCCGGGAGGCAGTATCGTGATTTCGGTTTGGGATATTAAGGAAAAGAACTTCTGGATAAATGCTTCCATGGAAACAATGATTTCTGGCTTAGGACTTAAGCCGCCAGTTGGTGCTCCCGGATTGTTCCGATGTTCTCAGGCAGGGTTCATGGTTGAGCAAATGAGAAATGCAGGTTTCAGAAACATAAAGGAAAAACAATTGACAGGAAAATTGAATTGCGGAACGATTGGAACTTATTGGAGCTTTATTTCTGAATTGGCATCACCCATGGCGTATGGAAATGCTGATGAATCTTTGAAACAAAAAATTAAAGAAGAAATCCTGATTAAAGTGAACCAAAGATGCAAGAGTGGAAATATTGAGATGGAATCGTGTGCAATAATTATTAAAGGGGAGAAACCAGTTTAATAAAAAAATAAATTACTAATTTATCTGTTGAAGCAGCAAATTCTGACAAAAAAGAAATGAAGGCAAATTGTTTATTTTATTTAAAAACCCTTTTGTTTATTTGTATATGTAATAATGCAAAAGCGCAATCTGCGGATTATATTGTCGGTTCTCACTGGGACTGGAATAAGGAACTTTTTACATCGCTGGATCTTACTACCAAAACATTTACTGATTTAGACACTTTAAATGGTGTTTTATCCTTTGGACAAGGTGAAAGCACTTTGGATGCAGCTAATTACAGGTATTTTACTGGGACTTCCTCAGGAATACTTATAGTCAATGTCCTTACAGGAGCCATTATTGATACTATTGATAACTCACCCGCAGGTATGACGGGTATGGGAGGAATAGAGTATGATCCGAACACAGATAAACTATTCGGCTCTTATTGGGACTGGAACCAGGAAATATTTACATCACTGGACCTTTCTACAAAAATATTTACGGATTTAGATACTTTAACCGGCGTTACTTTTTTTGGACAAGGTGAAAGTACTTTTGATGCTGCAAATAGCAGGTATTTTAGGAAATGCAATTTGGGTATTTTGATAGTTAATTCACAGACGGGAGCAATTGTTGACACTATCTCAACCCCGGTGCCAATGCTTTTGATAGAGTATTATCCGGGTACCAATAAATTAGTAGGATGTTATTGGAATGGAAGCAACGAGATTTTTACCTCACTGGATATTTCCACCAAAACGTTAACTGACCTGGATACTTTGGATGGTGTTACCATGATTTCACAGGGAGCATGCACTTTTGATTCAATCAATGGTATTTACTTTGCCTTAACCAATTTGGGTATCACCATGATCAATGCTCAGACTGGTACTATCATTGACACCATTGCAAATTCAATTGCAATGAAAGGTTTAGAGTTTATAAGGTTAAATGAAACAGGCATAAACATTCCGGGAGACAGAAATAAAAAATTAACAATTTATCCTAATCCTTCAAATTCTGTTGTAACTATAAATTTAAATACCGATGATTATACAGAACTAGATATTTGTAATCTATACGGACAAAAAGTAAAATCTATCGATACAGATACGAAGAAAAAAATAAAATTGAATATCGAAAATTTAACTGGTGGAATTTATTTTATCCGGTTAATGCAAAATAGTATTGTTGTTGAAACGGAAAAGTTAGTTATTACCAAGTATTAGCAAAATTGAAAACACCAGCCACCAACAACCGGTGATTAATCAATGAAGCAACTTATTTATATAACTGTTATTCTTTCGCTTTTGTGCAGTTGCAGAAAGGATAGCGCTGAAGATAAAATTGATTCCGATATTAAAATCAAAATGTGGGAGACTGTGGACAGTACAAAACGGACGCTGCAATTTTACTGCTCAACTAAAAAAGAATATAGCTGTTCAAATTACGAAATCAGCAAATGGTTTGGGGCATCTTCCAATAATGTTGACTTATACTTTCAAAGTATTATTGTTTATGACTTTTGCCTGACCTCGATTGGGCCAGCGACAACAACCATTGACCTTGGAACACTTGCCAGCGGAACTTACAATCTCGATATAAAAGTAGAGCAGGAAAAAAGCGAAGGGCATTTAATCGTTACACCGGATAGTTACACAATTAAACTGGATAAGCAAGTACAACTTCAAATTGTGAATCCATCTTTAAAGAGAGTACCGGAAAATTCAATTTGGGGTACGGTAGGTTATCATACAAACGCTACAGAAACGTTAGTCCAGTCTTTTATCGATTCCCTCCAGTTTTTAGGCGTGATATCGCAAACTTACCCACCGGGCGATTATGGGTATTTTAAAATAAATTCAGTCGGACAAATAGTACCTCCGCAAAACCATGGTTACTATTTCATCCGGCCATTTATTTACCATTATAGCGGGAATAGCTTTGCGCTTGAGACACTTGTAAAAAATTATGGAGCAGCATACGACGATTCACTGAATATCATTCTTTATACTACAAAAGGAGAGATTTTCCGCAGCTGGATGCAGTAGGTGAGGTCCACATCAACCCGTATGAAATGAAAAGAGTCATAAGCAAAATTATATGCCTGATGATTATAGGTTGTAGTTCGCCCCCGGAAAACAAGGCCCCCATAATTACTGACACTTTACCAGGCACTGCGATAAAGGAAATTTCAACAAGCTTAAATTCAACAAAAGCAACTTCCGGATTTGATGTCAATAAATTTCTTGCATTGGCTGATTCGTTTTTAACGATTATTGAAGGTAAAGAAATTCATTTCGTATTTGTGATCGACACTATAAAGACTGATGAGCTGAGCAGGAAAAGTTTTTACAATGCACTCCATCCTTCCGACAAAACGCTCATCAGACGTTATTCATTTGACCCCGGAGACGGACACCGGCTATTGCGACTCTGGTTTATTGATGCCTCCTATTCCGATACTGCTGATTTGCATAAAGCATTTACAGAACTAAAAGCTCAGTCCGGTGAGGTTGCTGTGAATGATTATTATCCCGGCCTGACTTACACAAATGATTATGTAATAAGAACCAATAAGAATATTTATTGGTTGAATTCCGGATGCCCTTATGCGTTTTTCAATCATCAAAAACTTAATGAATTTGTCAGGCAATCATTACAACTTAAAAGTATAGCTGATTCTATACATTGTAAGTGCGGGCAACCCAAATGCCAACTGGCCAAAGCTATTGATTAAATTATTAACTTCGTAATCTGTCCCTGCAACCATAAAAAATATTTAGCTATGAACAAACGGTATAACCTAATTGTGTTTTTATTTATTTGCAATATCTGCAGCGCTCAAAATCTTGTTCCAAACGGAGATTTTGAGCAATTTACAACCTGTCCTGTTAATTTAGGAAATTTTGAAGCCACATTCTGGACGAGCCCTACCCAAGGCTCTCCGGATTACTTTAATATATGCGCACCAGCCGGCGTACCTGCCAGTGTCCCAGGGAATAACCTGGGTTATCAATCCCCTCACAGTGGTGGGGCTTATTGTGGCGGAGATATTTTTACGCAGCCTCCATTTGTTCCCGAATACCGGGAATATATGGAAGTCATGCTTACTTCTCCACTTATAGCAAACAATAGTTATCATTTTGAAATGTATGTAAACCATTCCAATTATTCACAGTTTGCTACGGATGATATAGGAGCGTATTTCTCAAACACTTTGATAAGCGGAATCACTAATTGGGCACCGTTACCATACACTCCACAAGTCAGCAATGCCGGAGGAATTATTATAGATACGTTAAACTGGACATTGATAAGCGGCAACTTCACCGCGGCGGGCGGCGAACAATATTTAATAATTGGTAATTTTAAAGACGATGCAAATACTACATTCCAATTAGCATATCCCACTGCTGATTATCAATTTACTTATTATTATTTTGATGATGTAAGCCTTACTGACATTACCGGATTGGAGGAGCCCGGAGAAATTGCAGAAGTAAAAATTTACCCGAATCCCTTTTTAAATAACTTGAATGTTACTGTTAGTAGCAATGAACAATCGGAATTGGTACTTTATGATATTACTTCACGAAAATTATCAGAGTATAAATTTAACAGCACTGTTTCAATTAATACCGAACAACTGGCCGCGGGTATTTATATTTTTGAAGTAAGAAATAATAACAGGGTTATTAAAAAAGGTAAAGTTGTGAAGGAGTGATGCGATATATTTTCTTCTTTTCTAAAACCTAAAAAAAAATAACACGGAGGCACGGAGACACAGAGTTGCACAGAGGCCTCTGTGCAACTCCGTGCCTCCGTGTAAAATAAACCCGAACTGAACTACTGGTAAGGTCCCGACTATGCAGAGATACTCATATATATGCATGATAGTAAACACAAAATGAAGCACTTAGGCTTATGCAAAATTTGGAGCCTATAGGTTTTTTTCCGTACCTTTCGAATAATTGAAAACCCCACTGATGAAAACACGATTACTACTCATTTTATGTTATTTTAATTTTAGCCTGGTTACTAACACTTATGCTCAGATAAGTGGTTGCACCGATCCACAATCGAATAACTATAATCCCTCTGCAACAATTAATGATGGCTCCTGTTCATACAATGCTACCAGCCTCACGCTAACAACTAAAACTTCGCTCAGTGCGCCGTTGTTAAATGAAACTTCAGGTTTGGCATTTATTAATGGAAAATTATGGACGTTCAACGATTCCGGAAATGCCAATGATATTTACAGGGTTGATACGGCAACGAGCACAGTATATCAAACAGTGGACATCAGCAACGCCACCAATGTAGATTGGGAAGATATGACCACCAGCAATAATTATTTGTTCATTGGTGATTTTGGAAATAATAATGGCGACCGACAGAATTTAAGAATTTACCGCATCAATAAAGCAAACCTGACTACTTCCGCCACTTCAGTAACTGCTGAAATTATTAATTTTTCATATTCTGATCAGACCTCTTTCCCATCACTCCCGACAAATAATAACTTCGATTGTGAAGCCATGATCTTTTTGAATGATTCGATTCATCTTTTCAGTAAGAATTGGGTTGACCTTCAGACAAAACATTACGTAATTCCCAATACACCCGGAACGCATGTAGCGCAGTACCGTGAAACTTACAACACCGGTTTCCTGGTTACCAGTGCATCGGTACAAAGCTTTGGAGTTATTTCTCTGATCGGATATCTGAAGACCGGAACCAAGCCGGTTTTTATGAGTATGATCTATGATTACAAAAACAATTTATTATTTAACGGGAATAAAAGAAAGTTCGACCTTTCTACTCAACTGGTCTATGGACAAGTGGAAGGAGTTGAATTTTTTAATAGTTCGATAGCTTTTACAACCAATGAGCTTTTTGTAAGTGGAGCAACAACCGTTACAGCCAAATTGAGAAAATTCGATATCGCGCCGTATTTGCCGGCCGCATTTTTATATCCTGAACCAACAGCAAATTTTATTGCAAACAATGTATCTGTTTGCGGGAATGCATCGGTTACTTTCACGAATCAGAGTACCAATTCACCAACTTCGTTTCAATGGGTTTTCCCCGGAGGAACTCCTTCAACTTCCACTATTCAAAATCCACAGGTACAATATCTCAGTGCAGGAACGTATTCTGTCACTCTTATAGCTACCAATGCGTCTGGTTCTGATACGATTGTTAAAACAAATTATATTACGGTAAACCCATTGCCGGTTTCAGTTATCAGCGCAAGCGGACCCACAACATTTTGCCCGGGTGGTTCCGTTACACTGGATGCGAATACCGGAACCGGATTGACGTATCAATGGAAAAATAATGGCTCAGACCTTTCCGGAGCTACGACTTCATCTTACCTGGCCAATGCAGCAGGAAGTTACACTTGTTCGGTTACAAATAGTTGCGGAAGTGTTCTTTCAAATGCAATTGATGTTACGGTGGGTTCAACTCTGGCAACTCCGGTAGTTCCTTCAGGTTCTGATATTGTTTGTAAAAGCACATCAAACAATTTATATTCCGTAACTGCAGTAAACGGAGCGGCTTCTTATACGTGGAGTGTGCCGGCCGGAGCTACAATTTCCACAGGACAGGGAACAAATTCAATCAGCATTTCTTATTCCAGCACGGCAGTGAGTGGAAACATTTGCGTTTATGCTTCCAACAGTTGTGGTAACAGTGCAACAACATGTAAGTCAATAACGGTTGCCACCATCAAACCGACAAC
>JANWID010000028.1 GCA_025450095.1 Bacteroidia bacterium
GGAGTGGTATATAATGATCACGGAAAGATTGCCGGCACTTTCATTATGGATATGACCACTATTGCTGTCACTGACCTGGAAGGGGAAAAAAAAGGAAAGTTGGAAGGTCACCTGAAATCGGAAGATTTCTTTTCGGTTCAGAAATTCCCTACCAGTACCTTTGAAATTACTTCCATGTCACCCAAGGTTGGCGCCGCGGTCGATCAACCGAATTTTGATGTTTCCGGAAAGCTGACTATTAAAGGCATCACACATGAAGCAATTTTTCCGGCTATGATTAGATTCGATGGTCCGAAGCTGAATGCTAAAGTGGAAATGAAAGTGGATCGCTCGAAGTATGATATCCGATATGGATCAAAAACTTTTTTCCCGGATATCGGGGATAAGGCGATTGCGGATGAGTTTCTTTTGAAAATTGATATTGTAGCTTCGAAGTAAGTTCTTCCAATTTCCGCCCGCGATTAAATTTCGTTTCTTTTATTATTTATAGTGCGGGCAGTTTTTTTATCCCCGGGTGCGTCGCTGCGCGCCTTACCAAGATGTCACACCTCTGGGGTGAAGCGATCGGCTTTCCCCAGAACCGACGACTGCAGGCTGGCGACTGCCGACTGCCTGCTGGCTACATAATTTGCAGAATTGCGATGCAAATACTTGAAGGTCAATGCTTAACTTAAAACTCCCCATAAACTCAGAAAACCTGCCATCCACTCAGAAAACCTGCAAACCACTCAGATTTTAGGTGCCGGATAGCCTTTAACTACTACTTTTATTTCCTTTTGTGGGGAAACGAACTCAATTGATTCGAAAGCTTATCATAACAATTTTGATGTTGCCGGTATTTCAAAATACGTGGGCGCAACATAACACGACTTTGCGTACGGAATGGTACACCGAAGAGGATGGTCTTTCGTGCAATATTGTTTACGATTATGCACAGGATCATAACGGTTTCATCTGGATTGGTACTGCGTATGGACTGAACCGTTTCGACGGGAAAAATTTTATCTCCTTCAAAAAAAATTATACCGATACCAATTCGTTGCTGAGCAATATTATTATTCGTGTTGCCATCGACAAAAAAAATCGTGTTTGGATCGGGTATAAATCGGGTATCAGCTGTTATGACCAGGTAACACGACAGTTTACGCATTTTCGTTCCGATTCATTAAATCCGAAATCCATTGGCGAAGGATCAATTGATGAGCTGATGATTGATGATCAGAATCGTGTCTGGATCGGAGTGGCATTGAAAGGACTTTACATGTATGATCCGGCAGAAAATGCATTCACTTATTTTGGTTCACTCCCTTTCGTTAGTAAGAAACGCTCCGTAGCGCGACAACGACATTACAACCGCTTGACGCAAATGTTGCCGGGGAAGGATGGAAAAATATACATTGGTGCCGGTGATGGTTTCTATTCATTTGATACCACATCTAAAAAATTTGAAGTTTTCCGCATAGGTCCCGCTGAAGAGGATGTTAATGCATGGAAAAAAGATGATTTCAGTACGATATGCCAGTTGAATGATTCATCCTTTTACCTGGGAGGATGGGGAACCGGAGTGAATTATTATAATACACGTACAGGGAAATGGAAAACATACCTGATCAATCCATCGCAGCCGGAACTTGGAACCACCAATATCATCAATGCCATTGAGCGTAAAAGTGATCATGAGATGTGGGTCAGCAGCAATGATACATCCTTATGCATTTTTAATACCCGTGATGAACAGTTCCATTATTTTTCACAAAATGAACTTTCACATGCAAGGCTGAACGAAAAAGGCATTGGGGCATTATTCACCGACGGTGCCGGGGATTTGTGGATGGGAAACATGTATGGCGTCAGGTTTCTGAATCAGGGTGAACCTGAATTCAAATATGTTCCACACATAGTTTCCAATAGTGAAAATAAGGATTATTATGGGATTACGTGGGTTTATGACGACAGTATAAGTGGCAGCACTTTCATTGCAACTTCATTTGCCGATGGATTAAACGTAATCGACAAGGATGGAAGGATATCCCAACATAAGATTGAGACGATGCAGGGTGCAGAACGATTCCTGATTATTCTCAAGATCATTAACGATAGCCGGAATAACTTATGGGTGTTGAGTCGTGATTATATTTACCGGTTTGACCGTGCTTCAAACCGATTGGAGAAAATGCTGCAACCGGTTCCGGATAGTAGTTGCAAGGGTACCCCGTTTTTCTGGGATATACAGGAAGCCAAAGATGGAAAACTGTGGATCGCTACCTACCGACATGGGATATATGTTTTTGATCCGGTTTCAAATTCATTCAGCCAGCTGTTCAACCAGCCGGGAAATGATCAGTCATTAAATTCAAATACTATTACCGGACTGGGACTTGATCCGGATGGTAATTGCTGGATCGGGTACAAATTAAATGGTGTCAGCTGTTATAATCCGGTTACCGGAAAATTCAAACACTTTGTACACAACAGTGCTGATAAGAATTCACTGATTGATGACCAGGTGTTGTCAATGCATGCTGATAAGAAAGGAAATATCTGGATCGGAACTTTCAGCGGAATGAGCATTGTCGAAACTTTGAAAAAGCCGCATGCGATCAACAATTTTATTAAAGAACAGAAACTGCTGGGGTTGATGGTGGTTCATGTGGAATCGGATTATGATGGAAATATCTGGTATACCAATACAAAAGGCTTGTCGATGTACAACCCGGTAACCGGTGATTTAAAGAATTATAATTACACGAATGGTCTGCCATTTGCCTTCGACGCTATCATTCCGCAAAAGGGTCGCGATGGTGAAATGATCCTGACAACGTTCGCCGGATATTATCGCTTCCGGCCCGAAACACTGGCACGCATCAACCGGCCTGGCGAAGTACTGATCACTTCCATTACTTCCGGTCAGAATGATGTGTTTTTTGAAAATGAATTAAAAAACAATGGCAAGGTTCATCTCCGGGCATCCGACAACCTGTTCAATATTTCTTTCATCTCCATTAACTATAAATCATCTTCAGGGCTTACCTATTATTTCCGCCTTAAGGGATTGGATAAATCGTGGAAAATAATTACCGGTTCCGGATCAGCTACCTATACGCACCTGCAGGGAGGAAATTATGTATTTGAAGTAAAAGCGGTAAACAACATTGGCATGCAGAGTAGAATCACCCGGATACCAATTTATGTTGCAACTCCTTTTTATAAAACTGCATGGTTCACTATTTCTGTAGTCTTGCTGATAACGGCCTCCATATATGCATTATATCGCTTCCGGGTACGCAACATCGAAAAAACGGAATCAATCAAAACACAATTGAACAAGCAGATCGCAGAAACGGAAATGCGTGCATTGCGTGCCCAGATGAATCCGCATTTTATTTTCAACTGCCTGAACAGTATTAATCGCTACATTATAAAAAATGATCACAAAACCGCGTCACTTTATCTTACCAAGTTCGCCAAATTGATCCGTCTTATTTTAGATAATAGCGAGACTCACGAGATATCGCTGGCGCAGGAACTTGAAGCACTAAAACTTTATGTTGATATAGAAGCGCTACGCTTCGATCACCGGTTCAGCTATGAAATAGAAGTTGACGAAGGCATGAACACCGATTCAATTATGGTGCCTCCCATGATCGTACAGCCATTTGTGGAGAATGCCATATGGCACGGATTACTCCATAAGGAAACTCCCGGAAAAATGTACCTTCGTTTCATGCTACAGGAAGATACTTTAATTTGTGAAGTAGAAGATAATGGCGTCGGGCGCGAGAAAGCAAAAGAAATGAAAAGTAAATCAGCAACAACAAGAAAATCACTTGGCTTGAAAATTACTGCCGACCGGTTGGCTATTCTAAATTCACGTTCTGAACGACAAGGCGGAATATCGTTTGAAGATCTTGTTGATACTGACCAATCACCTGTAGGTACCAGGGTCACAATAAGAATACCCGTTGATTCTGATTAAAATTAAAATTCATGTTATATGATAAAGGCTGTAATTGTTGATGATGAACAGAATTGTGTGGAGATGCTGGAATGGCTGATCAAAACCTATTGCCCGGTTGTAAGTGTAGTAGCTATGTGCACCAGTGGTGAAAAGGGTATTGAGGCAATTCTGAAACATCGTCCTGATGTGGTATTCCTGGATATCGAAATGCCGAAGATGAACGGTTTTGATATGCTGGAAAAATTCGATAACCTGTTTTTTGACGTGGTTTTTACTACAGCCTACAACAAGTTTGCGATAAAAGCCTTCCGCTACAGCGCACTCAATTACCTGTTGAAGCCGGTTGATCCGGAAGATCTGCAGTCTACGATAAAAAAGCTGGAAGAAAGGAGAACCTCAGTTGGAAAAGATCAACTGAACCTGTTGCTTGAAAATATGAAGAACCTTTCCAACCCGGTTCAGCGAATCGCACTCAGCACCGGTGACGGACTGATCTTCGTGAATACCTCCGAAATAATGTACTGCCAGGCCGAAAGTAATTATACAAACGTGGTGATGGCTAATGGAAAGAAAGTGCTGATCGCAAAAACTCTGAAAGATATAGATGAAACCCTTTCGGGGAAAGATTTTTTCAGGGTTCATAACAGTTACCTGGTCAATATTAACCAGATTAAAAAATTTGTCAGGGGCGATGGTGGGTATATTCTGATGAATGACGATACTCATATTACGATCGCCAGGTCGAAACGCGAAGAATTCTTCGATATGTTTTCAAAATTTTAAAAGGTTTTCGGAATCCGGAACTAATTTGTAATTTGCGTGCAGATAGAAATCATATAGCGTAAAAGTTTTATTTATTTATCACCGTTTCAAAATTATGATTACCCCAAAACAAATCGAACTCGTACAACAAACCTGGGCAAAAATTACTCCCGTTTCCCAAAAAATGGGAGAGGAATTTTATGTGCAACTTTTTAAAAACCACCCGGAGCTGAGACCTATGTTCAAAACGGATCCAAAGGACCAGGCGATGAAACTCATGTTTATGCTTTCATACATGGTACACCGGCTCGACCAGATTCGTGACCTGCAGGAAGAGATTGTCAAGCTTGCAACACGGCATAAAGGATATGGTGCCGAAATCAAGCATTATGCATTTATCGGCGAAACGCTTTTGTGGTCACTCGAACAAAACCTCGGTAAACAATGGAACAAAGAAACCGAGGAAGCCTGGACCGCCACATCTAAATTTATTTCCGATTTGATGATTGGAGTGCATAAGGCATAATATCATAAATCTTCAATTTTCCATTTCAAATACTTTTCAATAATTACGTTATCATATTTATAAATCTATCGTGCATTATTAATTGCGGCGGTCATTGCGTTTCCCCTTATGCGATCCCTCGCC
>JANWID010000029.1 GCA_025450095.1 Bacteroidia bacterium
CACCACTTCCTGCTCCCCACTGAAGTTTTGGTCATAAATAAAAATATACTGATAAAACTCAAAAAATAGATCACATCACGGAGATCAATATATCCTTTACTGATATTCTGATAATGCTGGTTGATACTGATCGCATTAAATACTTTATCGGCATTACCCACAAATGCCGGAATTAAACTCAGTGAATCAAATGCGATGTAAAAAAAGAAGCAGGAGAACATTCCGGCAATAAATGCAACGATCTGATTATTGGAAATGCTGGAGGTGAACATCGATATGGAAACAAATACGGCACCGAGCAATGTTAATCCGATATAAGACCCGAAAATACCACCCGCATCCACATTTCCTTTCGGTGAAGCAAGTGCGTTGATCGTGTAGAAATATAAGAGTGTTGGTAAAATAGAAAACAATACAAGAATAAATGCAGCGAAATATTTTCCAAAAATGATCTGAAAATCGGAAACCGGTTTTGTGGTAAGAAATTCGATCGTGCCCGCATTATTTTCCTCTGCAAAACTGCGCATGGTGATCGCGGGAATTAAAAAGAGAAGGATCCACGGTGCAAAACTGAAAAATGAATCCAGCGTGGCATAGCCGTCGTCAAGAATATTTGTTTCAGGAAACACCCAGGTAAATAAGCCATTCGCCACCAAAAAAATAGTAATGGCAATATAGCCGATCAGCGAGCTGAAAAACAGATTGAGTTCTTTTCTTAGGATGGCGATCAATGGCGATGCATTTAATAAACCCGTAAAATTATACTAATAACTGATTTGTTTATCAACGTCTTATGGCCATATCGTGTTATAGAATTGTCAGAATATAAAGAGATTCATTAAAAACCCCACTGATGGGTTAGGGTTGAATTTCCTGAAATCCAGGTTTGCCGGAATTGAAACTTCCAAACCTGATCCTTCAATCACTCGTAGAACAGGTATTTGCAAAGCCCGCAAATAGAATTCATTTGAATACCCCCAAAACGCAACTTTGATTAATAAATGTGATCAGCTTTTTTAAACGGGGAAAGCATAAAAGTATAACTTAATCCAATGGTGATTTTAACTTTGCTCGTTTGAAAATAGTCTCCTTTTAAATTTGAGTTTGCATAAATTTGGTAGCCGAAAGAAGTAAAGCCTTTAAATTTTTTCCCACCTATCAGCATAGAGAAATAAGGTTCTGCAATAAATGCCTGTGCGTTAGGGTGACGATATTCCGTATACTCTACAAAAGTGTCAAGTACCGAATTAAATATACTGTCGGTCACGAGGAAATCATTGTAAATAACCCAGGTAGATTTAATACCCATATTAAACTGAATGTTTTCCTCCTGCAATGTAATGAATGGTTGTAAAAACAATTTATGATAGTTCAACTCTGCTTCACGATAACTGCTGAATTCAGGATCTGTATAAAATGAAAAATCATTAAAACAACTGCCATCTTCATAATAGCAGGTATGGTTCAGCCATTGAAGTGTTTTCCCATAACCGCCAAACACACCATATTTTAAAGACTTGTTTATTGTGTCGTAAAAACAGGCACCAGCCTCAAAACCAATATTCAGATTTGTTATACCGCCATTTGATGCAAACCCAAATGAAAGATGATTCATTGGAGAATATGAAAATTGAAGGGCTGCGACATCCGGAATTTCTGCCCAGTTTATTTGCATTTCTCTGACTTCTGTAACTGGTGTTTGTGGAACTTGCGGGATATAAGTGTATGACCTGCAACCCTGAATAAATAAATTTATTGCAAAAAGCCAATGCAAAACATATTGATCCTTCGTATTGAAAAACATGAACTTAATTTGAAATCATTTTTCAAACTGAAAAAATAAATTTAAAAATCAAGTAGGTTAAAAACTGTCCACTGCCTACTACCCCTACTTCCCTGTCAGCTGCTGGAACACATCTTCCAGGCTTTGTTTTTCAATTGTTAAATTCAAGAGGGTTAATTGTTGTTCAACAGCAAAGCGGAATAATTTTTCACGCATGTCGTCATTGCCGCCATATTCAATGAGCCATTTATTTTCCCCGTTTGATTTGATGGATAATATATCCTTCAATTTTTCGAATACTCGTTTATCAATTGATTCTTTCAATTCAATTTGAATGAGTGTGACACCTTTTTGTTTTGATCGCAGGGCCTCAACTGTGTCATTCGCAACAATTTTACCCTTATGAATGATCACCGCACGGTTACAAATTGCAGTTACCTCCTGCATGATATGTGTCGACAGGATCACCGTTTTTTCTTTACCGATCTGCCTGATGAGATTTCTTACTTCCGCCAGTTGGTTTGGATCGAGACCGCTGGTGGGTTCATCCATGATGAGCACCTTTGGATCATGCAGCATTGCCTGAGCAAGTCCGACACGCTGGCGGTACCCTTTGCTGAGTTGTCCGATCTTCTTTTTGCGCTCAACGGTTAATCCTGTGATGCCGATCATCTCTTCGATCCGTTTACCGGCATTTTTCATCCCACTCATCTGCGCAGCAAATTCAAGATATTCCTTCACATACATATCCGTATACAGCGGATTGTGCTCAGGGAGGTAGCCAATATTTCTTCTCACATCCATGGATTGGTCCTTCACGTCAAAACCGCAAACCGTTGCACTGCCGCTGGTTTGAGGGATAAAGCAGGAAAGGATCTTCATGGTAGTTGACTTGCCGGCTCCATTTGGGCCAAGGAAACCAAGGATCTCACCCGGCTGCACCTCAAATGAAATATCATTCACCGCTTTTTGTTCGCCGTAAACTTTTGAGATATGATCAACTA
This sequence comes from Bacteroidia bacterium, assembly GCA_025450095.1. The sequence continues at coordinate 2,788 of JANWID010000029.1, forward strand.
GAACAGACATAAAGAGGCAGCAAAAATAAGATAAGTAACGGGTAAGCTTCCTGAACAATTGTAAGCGGTGTGTAAAGAGGTTGAAAACTGATCAGTATGAGCAAAGTGTTGAGCCAGGTTGCTTTTGACTTTGCATGCATGGAATAGCTGAAAGCTCACCGCGTTGATAAATTGCTATTTGGGCTGTACCATTAATAGGGATTTTACTATATGGCATTGTTCATTTAAATTTAATAAATTATCTTTGTGTTAGAAGCAAAAAGACTTGATTAATTGAACATCCTCTAAGCAAAAGATTCGCCATTTAACATGAAATAACTATTTCACACACACACAAAACTTCCATCCCTTATTCCTCCTTACTAAACCCTAAATTTTTACGATTTATGAAATTAATTCGCCTCACACTGTATGCGGTTATCAGAAATTTAAAACCCGCAATTTTCGCAGCCTTTATCCTGTTTACCAGCCAGGTCTGGTCTCAAACAACAAATGATTATAGATCTGCAGGCACGGGCAATTGGAGCACACTTGCAACCTGGGAACGATACAACGGCACCAGTTGGGTAACGCCAACTGGAGGTGAAGGAACGCCAACCTCATCAAAAAATGTGATCACAATCCGCAGTCCGCATGTTGTTACAGTTACTGCATCAGTAACTGTTGATCAGGTTATTGTAAATTCAGGAGGACAAATTACAATCAATTCTTCCCAAACTTTAACACTTGCCAATGGAAGTGGAACAGACTGCGATGTTACGGGTACAATTAAAAATGCCGGTATCATTACAACAACCGGAACATTGGTATTTCAGAGTGGTGGAAAGTATCAGCATAATTTTACCACATCAAATGGGACTATTCCAACTGCTACCTGGAATACCGGTTCAACTTGTGAAATAATAGGATATACTACAAATACGACTGCACCAGGGGGCTTAGGTCAAAGCTTTTATCACTTTACATGGAACTGCGCAGCCCAAACCGATAATTTAAATCTAAGCGGCGGCTTAACCACCGTGTTGGGAGATTTTACAGTTACCACCACAAACAGCGGTGAATTAAGGTTGACCTCTTCAACAAATGTTACACTTAACATTTCAGGAAATATGTCAATTGCTGCCGGAGAATTTATTGAAACGAGCAATTCAGGAGATCCAATAATTAATCTAACGGGTAATTTTTCCATTTCGGGCGGTACATTTAATGCAGTTGATGAAGATGATCAATCAGCAATTTTAAATGTAGCCGGAAATTGGTCGCAAACCGGTGGAACAATAACGGTTAACGGCAACTCAAGCACAAACTTCCAAATCTTTTATAATAAATCCGGAACACAAACTTTTACAAAAACAGGCGGTACTGCTACAGACAATGTTGATTTTACGGTAAAGAGCGGATCGACTTTAATAATGGGAACAAATGTGATGGTAGGCCGAGGATTTACTCTTTCATCGGGTGGAGGATTACAACTAGGTTCAACCGCCGGAATAACATCCAGCGGAGCAACCGGAAATGTTCAAACTACAAACCGATCATTTTCAACAGGCGGAAATTATACCTATAATAACGGAGTCTCTGCGCAGGTTACAGGAAATGGATTACCTGCTACTGTAAATAATCTCACGATTGATAATTCACCTGGTCTAACATTAACAAACGGTGTTACGGTTTCAGCCACACTTTCATTTACGAATGGAATTATTGCAACCAGCACAAATACACTTACGATCGGAGTTTCCGGCTCAGTAAGTGGAGCTGGTACAGGTAATTATGTAAATGGAAATTTGTCAAAGATAATTGCAGCACTCACATTCAGTAAAAGTTTCGAAATTGGTGATGCTTCTTACTACACACCCGTTAGCATTGCTATACTTGGACTCACGAATTCAGGCGGTAATATAACCGCTAAAACTACTGGCACAGACCATCCGAATATTTCAACCTCCGGACTTGTGTCAACATATACAGTTAATCGTTATTGGACACTAACCAATACGGGTGTTACGGGAATTTTATCCTACTCCTCTACTTTTAATTTTAATGTAGCAGATCTTGATCCCGGAACCAGTACAGGAAGCTTTATTATTAAACGTTATGTATCGCCAACGTGGTCACCAACTACAACAGGCACATTAACAGCAACAAGTTCACAGGCAACTGGAATCACAGCATTTGGTGATTTTCAGATTGGTCAGGTTTGCGCAGCCGGGACATTATCAACCGCTGTTACAAATGTTTCCTGCTTTGGTGGAACAAACGGTGCAATTGATTTAACGGTTACAGGAGGGACCTCACCTTTTACTTATGTTTGGAGTAATGGTGCAACTACACAGGACATCAGTGGAGTTACTGCAGGAACTTATAAAGTAGTGGTAACTGCTACAGGAGGGTGTAAGGATTCTGTTACAAGAACAATAACCCAACCTACTGCAATTGCACTTTCTGAAACGCATGTCAATGCAAGTTGCAGTACATTAAGTGACGGATCAATTAATTTATCAGTCTCCGGCGGCACCTCCCCTTACACATATTCATGGTCGCCTGGTGGAATGACAACACAAGATATATCAGGATTAGGGGCAGGTTTGTATACAGTTACCGTAACAGATAATAATTCGTGCATCGCAACATTACCGGTGACAATTACAAATTTAGCAACCGCAACAACCTGGTATGCAGATGCAGATGGAGATACTTACGGAAATATTGCTGTAAACTTATCAGCCTGCTCAGCGCCTGTTGGATATGTTGCAAATAATACAGATTGTAATGATGCTAATGCAGCTGTTCATCCTGGCGCAACAGAATTATGCAATGGAATTGATGATGATTGTGCCGGCGGAATTGATAACGGTCTCACGTTTTTAAATTATTACACCGATGCAGATGGAGATGGATTTGGAAA
>JANWID010000030.1 GCA_025450095.1 Bacteroidia bacterium
ATGTTCTTTACCTGGGAAGAGGATACGGTTTCCCGGTAGCCCTTGAAGGGGCTTTGAAGCTGAAGGAAATTTCGTATATCCACGCTGAAGGGTACCCTGCTGCTGAAATGAAACACGGACCTATCGCACTGATTGATGAAGAAATGCCGGTAGTGGTCATCGCTACCAAGAACAGCTCCTACGAAAAAGTGGTAAGCAATATCCAGGAAGTGAAAGCCCGGAAAGGGATTATCATCGCGGTGGTGACGGAAGGTGATACCGAAGTAAAGAAGATCGCCGATTACGTTATCGAAATCCCGGAGACCGATGAACTTTTAGTTCCGCTTGTTTCTGTAATTCCCTTGCAGCTTTTATCATATCACGTTGCAGTTCTTCGGGGATGCAATGTCGATCAGCCGAGGAATCTTGCGAAAAGTGTTACTGTTGAATAGTGAATGATTTCGTTCGGACGCCAGCCACGAAGCAGAGACTTCGTCACGCTTCATGGCGTCCCTACAGTTCATTCACTCTGTTCATTCGGACGCCAGCATGGCGTCCCTACACTTCATTCCTTTATTCTCCCATTCTCTAATTCTCTAATTCCGGATTCCATCCCACCCTTGTGCTGTTAACGGGGTTTCGTGTTCGCCTCTGTCAACAAGCGCCAATCCGGCAGCAGCATCGGTGATATGACCTATGAAGGAAATACCTTCCTGGGATTTTAGTTTTTCAAAATCAGATTGCCGGATTGTAAAAAGCAGCTCGTAGTCTTCTCCACCATTTAAAGCAATCACTGTAGGGTTCAGATTCATTTCTTCAGCTACACCTACTGACTGCACATCTACCGGTATTTTCTCTTCGTAAATCCTGCACCCTTTTGCTGACGCAGTGCAGATGTGATGCAGCTCGGACGACAATCCATCTGAGATATCAATCATAGAAGTAGGAATAATTCCGAGCTCTTCCAACTTGTTGATGATATCGCCGCGTGCTTCCGGTTTCAATTGTCGCTCTACGATGTAATCCGATCCTTCCAGGTCAGGTTGTATGGAAGGATTATCGAGGAAAATACGTTTTTCACGGTTCAACACCTGCAATCCCATATAGGCTGCTCCAAGGTCTCCGGAAACAACAATAAGGTCATTGTCTCCTGCTCCGCTGCGATAAGTAATTTTATTTTTTTCAACTGATCCGATTGCTGTAATGCTGATCACCAGTCCCGATTGTGATGAAGTAGTATCTCCTCCTACCAGGTCCACTCCGAACTTTTCGCAGGCTAATACCATTCCGGAATACAGCTCCTCTATTGATTCCAATGAAAACCGGTTTGAAATACCAATAGCAACAACAATTTGTGAAGGGCGCGCATTCATCGCAAACACATCACTCAGGTTGACCATTACTGCTTTATAACCAAGGTGCTTTAAGGGGCAGTATGATAAATCAAAATGGACTCCTTCAAGAAGTATGTCAGTAGTCACTACTTCATAATGATCACCACGATCGATTACTGCACAATCATCGCCAATACCTTTAACTGACGATGAATTTTTCAATTCAATTGATTTAGCCAGGTGATCGATCAATCCAAACTCTCCAAGTTCGCCTAGCTCTGTGCGTTTAATTTTATTTTCGAACATGATTACAAAGTTAGCAAAATAATGGGCCGGGGACTATTTTAACGGGTGGTGAAGAATTCAGAGTACAGTTATCCTATAGACTTTGTCATGTTACTTTTTTTGCATCATCATCCAAAACCAATATCTTCGGTATTGAATTCAATTGAATTCATGATGAATTCTCACAAATTAACCAGAATTGCAATAATCGGTCTCGTGCTCGGCTGCATATTCGGTATTGCCGGCTCGGTGGTACCTTCGGATAATTTTCGCAACCTGGCATGGGCGATAGACAGTGCCGGTCTGATGCTGGCAGGAGTACTGCTGGCTTTTTATTATTTCCGAAAAGGACAGGATCTTGTTTCGGGAGGATTCGCGCTGTTTTCAATGGCTCAGGGAATGGTCTTTGTAAGCTGTGCTACCGCGGTTGATAATAATATATCAGGATTCGCAGCCGGATCGTTTATGTGGGCGGTGTCAATTGGGTTTATCAGTTTTCAAAAAGAGTTTCCGCTTTTCACACGCATTACCGGGTGCATCGCAGCATTACTTTTCGCTGTTTCTTCCATACAAATTCTAACTGGACATCCTCTCACACCGCTATCACAACCACTTCCGTTTATTGCTTACCCGTTTTATGCCGCTACTTTAATCGGATGGGTAATCACACTATGGAAGAACAGGAATTAAAATTTTCTAAATTTAGTTGTGGTATGACAGTTCCCTGATTTTTTAATTAATTTTTCATTACATTTGATAAACACCGTTTCTATGACAGTACCTTTCATCGTATTGTCCGGGTACTTAATCATTTTTAATGATTCGTTAAACTTCCATCCGAAAAGAGACGCAATTATTCAAAATATATTCGCGGCTTTTACCTCTAACCTCTGACAACAATGCGATTCCTGCTAACCTTTCTCGCTCTGTTCTGTTCGTCTGCAACTTTCTCCCAACCAGCTTTCAACTGTTACTACACCCCCTCCAACACATCTTTATTTTCGTATTTTCCAGTATTGGTACGGATGCAGGATAGTAGTCTTATGGTCGTTGGCGTCAACGACACTAATTTAATTGTATTCAAGACTGATCTGTCGGGAAACATGCTTTGGATGGAGAAGGTTTTGTTGGACGGCTTGCAGCAATTTACCAATAATTTTAATATTGTTTTACTGGCAGATACTACCGTTGCAGTGATGATAAGACCGCATCCAAATCAACCAGGATTTTTCCTTTTTAAAATTAATAAGAATGGTACGGTATTATGGTCAAATAGATATAACATTCAGTTTTTTGATGGTGGCGATATGGCCGCGGACGAGTATGGTGGATTGGTAGTTGCATCACTTAATGGAGAGCTTTTTTATATTAATCCGGACGGTTCAGTCAAAAAATCGTTAACGTCATCCAAGCATCCCTGGCAGATTGTTTACAAAGGAAATGGTGTATATACTATTATGAGTGGCAATCCGCCCTTGTTCAAATTATATCTTTTTGATGTGGATTCCAATGGAGTTGTTCTCAATAATTATTTATACAGTGTTGTCAGTGACTCCGTAACCTTAGGGGGCGCTCCACCATTTGAAAACATGGTTCCTGATCTATCCGGTGGACTCTATATGGTAGCCGGTTTAAATCATTATCCAGTTAGATCTTATGGAATATTGCATTTCAATTCACAAAACCAACCACTGTGGGCAAAAAAAATTGATGCGAACTACAATGGTGGCATCGTTGCAACTTCTGACGGAGAATGTCTGGTAGGAGCTGTATATAATAATTTTCCTCAATTTTATACAATATTTGTAAAGTTCGACAGCACAGGAGCAGTATCCTGGACAAATTCTCCTGTTGATCTGAATAATAACGCAGGTAGTATGGGTTTCTTTTCCATGGTCTATGACACCGGTAACGGTTTTTATTGCACACAATCACAACCATACAATATGCATATCACTCACTTCGATGCATTGAACGGTTTTTGTTCATCCCAGAATCTGCAACCTACTATATTTAATTTGCAGGTTACCGACAGCATCCAGCCTGTCAATCTTTCGCTTCTTGCGATCATCGATTCGGCCATTACCACAACTACATTGCCTTTGCCCTGGTATCAATACGACGCGTGTACAGGAATGCTGATTGACTCTACTACAAGTGTTAGTGAATTACAAAAAATTAAAGTTCGCCTCTATCCCAATCCGGTAACCGAAATACTTAACATTTCACTACCACAGAAAATTAATTGGGTAACTGTAAATGTGTATAGCATGCTTGGTGAAAAAATAATTGAAAACAAATTCAGAAACCAGTCAGAGTTAGAGCTTAATTTTGCCTTTATGAAACCTGGAATCTATATTATAAATGTTCAGTGTGAAGAATTCAATTTTGTTGAAAAAGTTTTCAAAGAATAATGCTTAACGGATTACGAACGCATTTTGTGCTACATATCCGGTAAATATTTATTCGTGCTTCATTTGTAGTCTGTACATCCGAGGGGCTCCGACCAGAATCCCCGCCTACAGTCGAACCGGCATACACTCTTTTTAAGAATCTGAAATCAATACCTTATTTTATAATAAATTTCCGTTTTAATCCAAAGCAATGAAGGATTACTACCAGGTCATGGGTCTTAACAAGGGAGCTACGATTGCGGAAGTGCGGTCTAGATGGAAGTACCTTGCCCGTAAATATCACCCTGACCATAATCCGGATGACCCGCTTGCGGAAGCCCACTTTAAGGAAGTACTGGAGGCATACCGGGTATTATCGGATTCCATCCGGCGCAGACGTTACGACCAGGGTGAAGCTGGCCGGATTGTCGTGGAAACACCGCCGGTTCATCACTACTTTTTTGCAAGGTGCCGGCCCAAAACCGTTAATTGCTTCGAGGAAATTGAGCTCATCTTTACCTATTCCGGCAGGGGTACACTATTCCGCAAACCCGAAATGCCCGACTTTTTTATCACCGGTTCGCCATTTGTTTCCCATCGTATGGTTATACATGAAGGAAGGGATATCCGTGAAACCGAACTGACCTATATCATTTGTCCTACGCGCACCGGTGAGCTTCAGATTGGAAAGGCAAACATAACTACCGATCATAAAATACTGGAGTCGGCGCATTTGATAGTTAATGTGCTTCCTAACCGTTGTGCATATACCCGAAATAATTCTGCAGACGGAAAACCGTTTCACCTTACCATGCATTACGAATATCTGCCTGGTGAGGAACCGTTCCGGATGAGTGAAACAAAAAAAAATCATGCATTACTGGTTCCTCGCAGCCGCACTGCATTTTACTTTCATCAGATTGGCTCCGGGATAAAGCTTGTAGGTTCCATCTGGGGTATGGTCCGCCTGAACCAGGAATTCGGACTTCATCCGTTCCTGGGAATATTAGCAGGAAATTTCCTTGCAGGAATCAATTGTTATATTCTATATTACTTTGCACAAGTGAAGCCTAAGTTTTCTTCTTACAGGCATTATCTCCTGGCGCAGGAATACCGAGAAAGAGGCTATTATCTCGGGGAAAGTCTCGGATTCCCGTTTCAATCAGGAAATTTCTGGTATTATCTTGGACGCCTACTTCGTTAATTCAAGGGAATCTCTAAAAATCGCATAACACAGTATTAGTAGATTTTTTGAGATTCCCTCAACATTTCCATGTTAATCCTGTAGGAAGAATAAACTTTTTTCCCATTTTTACGGTTTCATTGAGTGCCATATTTCAACTGTAGAAAATCTGTTACTAAATTCCCGGACAACGAAAAGTCTTTCTGTTGTTTTCAAAATCTTCCTGCCAAAATGCCATTAACCACTTTCCGCTTCCTTATATTATCGGGGATAATTATTTTATCCGTTGCATGTCATTCATCAAAGCAGGCAACAACGCAACAAAGTAGCAGTTCAACTTCTAAAACTATCCCGGAACCGGAAAATTACCAGGCTTCAGTTACCAGGTCAAATGATCTTATCCATACCAGCCTGGATGTATCGTTCGATTGGAATCATAAATGGCTAATCGGAAGTGCAACTATTACACTGAAACCACATTTTTATTCTACAAAGGAACTTTGCCTGGATGCCCGGGGAATGCAAATCAATGAAGTAAAGATCGTGAAGGGTGAAGTTTTTGAAGAACTCGCGTACGTTTATCGTAACGACAGCATCTGCATTAAGCTCGATAAGATTTACTCCGCAAAAGATACTTTCAAAATATTCATCGATTATATCGCAAGACCCGATGAACTGCCACAGGGAGGAAGTTCTGCAATTACCAGCGACAAAGGACTTTATTTCATCAACGCCGATGGGAGCGACCCTGCGAAGCCACAACAGATCTGGACACAAGGAGAAACACAGGCAAATTGCGTATGGTTTCCAACAATTGATCGACCTAATCAGAAATCTACACAGGAAATGTATATAACAGTTGATACCGCTTTCAAAACTCTTAGTAATGGAAGACTTATCAGCTCTATTGTAAATGCATCCAATGGTACGCGCACCGACTACTGGCGTATGGATCTGCCGCACGCACCGTATCTTTTTATGATGGCGATAGGTAAATATGCTATAGTGAAGGATCTTTGGAGAGGAAAGGAAGTTAGCTATTACGTAGAACCGGGATATGAAAAATATGCGCGCGACATTTTTGGTAATACACCTGAAATGATTGAATTTTTTTCAAAAAAACTTGGAGTCGATTACGCCTGGGATAAATATGCTTCGGTGGTAGTTCGTGATTATGTTTCCGGGGCCATGGAAAACACTACTGCAACGGTCTTCGGAGAATTCATGCAAAAGGATAAGAGAGGTTTGCTGGATGGTTCCAACGAAGAAACTGTTTCACATGAATTATTTCACCAGTGGTTTGGTGACCTTGTAACTTGTGAATCGTGGTCGAATCTTCCACTGAATGAATCGTTCGCCACCTATGGTGAATACCTTTGGAACGAATACAAATATGGTCGTGATGAAGCTGATTATGCCCTGAATAACGATCTGAATAATTACCTCCGCGAAGCACGCAACAAGCAGGTTAATGTCATCCGGTTCAATTATGAAAACCAGGATCACATGTTCGACAGCCATTCATACGCAAAAGGTGGCCGGATATTACACATGCTTCGTAAATATACCGGTGATTCGGCATTCTTTGCCTCATTAAACCTGTATCTCGAACGCAATCGTTTCAAGTCAGTGGAAATCCATAACCTGCGACTCGCTTTCGAGGAAGTTACAGGAGAAGATCTGAATTGGTTTTTCAATCAATGGTTCCTTGATAAGGGTCACCCTTCACTGAAAATCGAATATGCATATGATGCAGAAGCGAAGAAACAGAAAGTAACTGTACAACAAATGCAGAGTTTTGAGACTACGCCACTGTATCGTTTACCGGTGGTGATTGACTTTTATACATCATCAGGAATTGTAAGTAAAAAAATTATTATTACAAAACAATCAGAGACTTTTGAATTCCCAATAAATGAAAAACCGGAACTGGTTAATTTTGATTCCCAGAAAATGTTGTTGTGTTCTAAAACCGACAATCATACAAACGCTGAATGGATTACAATGTACAACAAAGGTCCAATCTACATGGACCGTTATGAAGCATTAACTAAGGTTATGAAATCCTACACAGCGGGAACTGCGGAAGTAGGGATAATTAAGAAAGCCCTGGATGATACTCACTGGAATATACGTGTCCAGGCTGTACGCAACTGTAAAACACTTGTTAATGCCGATCGGGAAGGAATGAATCAAAAACTTATGCTGATGGCTGCTAAAGACCGTAAATCCGATGTTCGCGATGAAGCATTAGTTATGTTATCAGAAAATTATACCAAAGATGCTGAAGTCAACCGGCTGATTCACGAGTCTGTAAATGATTCTTCTTATGTAGTGATGGAAACTGCAATTATGCACATCCTTGAAAACAATACTGCTAACGGACTTTCCATCATCAAGGATCTTGAAGGTAGTGATAATGAAAGTATCCGTGAAATGGTTGCCGGATTTTATAAGTTGTACGGAGATGACAGTCATTATGAATATATGACAAATGTAATGCTCAGCTCAGGGGGATATAATAAATATGCAGCGGTACAAAATTATGGGAAATTCCTGCTGCGTTGCACTCCAGGGGTAGCGTTGAAAGGCGTGCAGGAGATCGCTACTATTGGTCACAGTTATCCACAATGGATCGTCAGGTTATCAGCTGTGCAAACACTGAGTGAAATTTCGCGTTCCTATGGTAATAGTTCAGTGCGGCATCCTGAAAGTTCAGGAACTGGTCCGGGTGCAGCTGCCGTTGGTGAACGAAATGAAATGGAAAATGCA
>JANWID010000031.1 GCA_025450095.1 Bacteroidia bacterium
CAAAAAGGCAAAAGAACTTGTTGAAAAGGAATTGGAAGATGCTAAAAAACAGCTTGAAGATTTTACTAAGCTCAAATCCCAGTTAGATGACCTGAAACTGGCTATGGGTGGCGATGACTTTAAAGCAGAAGACGTTGCCAAATATAAAAGTACCGATGAGGAATTCAACAAGCTGAAATCAGGCATCGCAAGTGCCATGTCGAACGGTGCAGAATTCAATGATATCTACAATGATATTGCAGAAGCTCATAAACATTATTATGGAATGGTACATTACCAGTATAATGTTGATTTTGATTCCAGGAATGTAGTTGGCGATAATTACGAAAATTTTTCAGAAAAAAATTATGGCAATACCAATGTTACAGGCCCTGAAGCTTCACACGGTACTCATGTAGCCGGTATCATTGGTGCAGACCGGACCAACGAAATTGGGATCAAAGGGGTTTCTGCTAATGCCCGGATTATGGTTGTCAGGGTTGTGCCTGACGGTGATGAACGTGATAAAGACGTTGCCAATGGCATCCGCTATGCAGCAGATAATGGGGCATCTATTATAAACATGAGTTTTGGAAAATCATTTTCTCCTGGCAAAAAGTATGTTGACGAAGCCATTCAATATGCTGTTTCAAAAGATGTGCTGATCGTTCACGCAAGTGGTAATGATGGAGCTAACATTGATAAGGTCCATAATTTTCCATATCCGGTTTATGAAAACGGAACACGTGAACCCGCATGGCTTGAAGTTGGCGCCATCTCTTCATCGGGTGATGCGGCACCATTCTCAAATTATGGAGCGAAAACAGTGGATGTAATGGCTCCCGGTGTTAAAATATTTTCTACACTTCCCGGTGGAGAATATGGAAATGAAAATGGTACCAGCATGGCAGCACCGGTAGTTTCGGGCATTGCTGCAATAATCCGTGGCTATTATCCTACACTGAAAGCTGCACAGGTACGCCAGATAATAATTGATTCATCAATTAAGATATCTATAAAAACTGTTTTACCCGGAAGCAAAAAGAAAAAAGTTAAATACAGTAAGCTCTCTGTTTCTGCTGGTATTGTTAATGCCTACAGGGCTATAAAGCTGGCGGATTCCTATGTGAAATAGTTGTGCTTTTGTTTTTTTGATCGACATCAGTCTACAGTCGCCAGTCTGCAGTATACAGTCGCCAGTCAAAAAAGAATACTGAGAATAAAAATACCTACTGATTTCTGTTTACTGCCTACTGCAGACTGCTTACTGGTTACTGCTGACTGTAGTCTAACATATTGCATATAAGCATTTTACATTTTTGATCGGCTCTTTCGGGTCATTATGCAACCTCTTTTCATTTCCGGCCGTCTTTATATTGAAAACCGGGTGAAAGGCACCCTGTAACACCAAAACCAATCATAAACCCAAACCAAAAAAACGAATCACCCGCGGAGTAAAATATTTTTAAATGGCGTTTTTCTATAAGAAACATGATGTGATTTCAAATTTTTGATTTCACATCATGTTCTTGTTGTCAGCCCATGGTTGTGAAATGACAGAAACGGATTGTTCGTAATTGGATAACTTAAAGATCCGGTGAGCATCGCTGAATATTTTTTCGAAATTCATGAATTACCATTAGGTAATCTCAATAAAATCACATATTTTCATCCTGTTAAAACTAATTTCTCATGAAGAAAATTTACATGATCATTTTTGTATTTATTTTATTGTATTCCACTCCTGCTATATCGCAGGTTTTTTCTATTCCTTACACTGATAATTTTGAAGCAGGTTCACCGGGATGGATTAATAATTCCGCTAACGGTACTTGTTGGGAACTTGGTGCTCCAAACTTTGGGCTGACCAACACCGTTAATTCCGGCAGTAACTGTTGGGATATAAATCTGAATGCAGCTTATTCAAATAGTTTGGAAGGAACTTTAGTTTCTCCTCCTATTGATATTAATAATGCAGCCGGTGTAAAAATTTCATTCTGGCAAAACCGTAATTGTGAATTAAACTGGGATGGTTTCCGGCTTGAATACACTGATGACACAGCAGGTGTTTGGAATATTGTAGGTTCAGTAAATGCGATAGGTTCAATAAACTGGTATAACATCACTTTGTTAAACTCTTCTGCGCTGCCTGCATGGAGTGGAAATTCCAATGGTTGGCAACAATCGAGCATATTGTTACCTGCGTTTTCATCTCCAATTGTATACTTCCGGTTTGTTTTCACCTCTGATGCCAGTGTAGTTACTGATGGTGCATCAATCGATGATTTTTCTGTTGAAGCTGTTGCCATGAATAGCATTACCGGAACTGTTTATATTGATGCAAACTATAACAGCGTTATCGATGCCGGTGATTTTCCCGCACAGAATATTACCATGAATTGTGTTCCCAATGGCGGTTACTACTTTTATCCTACAAATGCCAATGGCAACTATACTTTTTTTGCAGATTCGTCTGTGAACACAGTGGTATCTCCTGTGTTACCACCCTATTCTACGGCAATACCGGCAAGTCATACAATTAACATAGCGGGTACCGGACAAATCAGTTCGGGAAATGATTTTCTATTGACTTTTACACCGGGTATTATCGATCCGGAGATTACCCTTACCACCACACCAGTAAGGCCTGGATTTGTGCATTATAAAACAATGGACCTTTATAACGTTGGAACCACTTTCGTGTCAGGAACTGTGGAACTAACCTACGATGCTTCCTATACTCTGGTAAGTGCTTCGGATCCTTATACTGTTATCGGCACCAATGTTATTGAGTTTAGTTATAACGCTTTGATGCCAATGGAACACCGTTCCATCCACGTTGCATTCCAAACCAGTCCTTCATTGCCAGTCGGACAATCCACTGGAGCTGCTGCAGTAATTTACCCGATCGTTGGAGATGCTAATACTGCAAACAATGTTTCAACGGTCGAAACGATTACTGTGAACTCCTGCGATCCCAATAATAAGCTGGTGGATCCGGAAGGTGATGTGCTGATCCAGGATGTAGCTGCCGGAACCGATCTTCATTATACTGTTAATTTTCAGAATACCGGGACAGCTTCGGCTACTTATGTAAACATTTTCGATATGCTTGATGAAAACCTCGACATAAATTCTTTTGAATTAACTGCAACGAGCCATCCACTAACGTCGTGGAATATAGGAAGTAACCGCCAGGTACAATTCTCCTTTTCAAATATCAATTTACCGGATTCTAATACAAACGAATTGGCAAGCCATGGATTTGTCAGTTATAAGATCAGGCCTCTTACTTCCCTTGTAGTTGGTGAGCAGATTACCAATACCGCTTCCATTATTTTTGATTTCAACCCGGCCATTGCAACCAATAGTGTTACCACTACAGTTGTGAACCCGGTCGGCCTCCAGGAAAACACAGCAATAAGTGCTGTTTATCTGTATCCCAATCCGGCATCCGGACAAATCAATTTCAGAGCTGCTGAAAATTTCAATCGTTACCGTATTCTCAATGCCATCGGCCAACAGGTTATTGAAAGCACCATCGATCAACCCGGACAATTACAATCTGTATCACTAAATAGTTTACCAACGGGCCTGTATATCCTGGTCGTTTCTGATAATTATTCAAACGTAAAAACCCCATTCATGATAGAGTGATTTAAATAAGAATACCCAGTTAGCAATGTACCTGACCTTAACACCACACCACAGCCATGAAGACAGCCATTACACTCTTTGCCATTGCTTTTTTACCATTACAAATTACTGCACAACAAGTCAGCCTGCCATTTTTCGATGATTTTGAAAATGGCGCCTTCGGCTGGACCGCTTCCACTGATGTTGCCAACGGTACCAATTGGGAACTAGGAATTCCTACTATTGGTTTTACACTGGGTGCATTTTCCGGAGATTATTGCTGGGATGTGAACCTGAACTCAAATTATAACAGCAATTCAACCTGTTACTTGTATTCACCGGTCTTTGATTTTACTAACGTTTCACGGGCAACTGTTTCCTTCTGGACGATGTACCATGCAGAATATATGTGGGATTATCTTTCAGTTCAGGTTTCCGTTGACAAGGGCGATACATGGCAGTATCTTCCGTATCCTTACCTGATCAGTCCCGATGGTGGTATTCAGAAATGGATTCATTCGTCACTAACCATGACCAGTCTGAACGGATATCCTTCTGTTCAATTCCGTTTCATGTTTATTTCGGACGGGAATATTAACTATGATGGTTATTCGATTGATGATTTCAGCATTGATATAGATCCACTGGGTGTGGAATCGTTATCGTCACAGGCATTTTCATTCTATCCAAATCCTGCACGGGATGTGGTGAATTTTACTTTTGAAAATAACAATTTATCAGGCACTTCAATTTTAATTGCTGATGTTCAGGGAAAAATTATTTTGAGCGAAAATCCGTTAAACCTGCAACACAATTCGCTTCCTGTTGGAAAACTTGAGCGCGGTGTTTATACTGTGATTTATTCCGATGAAAATGGACGGTATGCGAAGAATCTGGTGATAACGGGTGATTATTGAGGTAGTCAAGTTCTTTGAATCGTACATATTAAATTTTATATACTGTATTTTACATTTACACTTTCCTTGCAATACGTAAGATGTAAGACATAAAATTTAAGATTGAATATTTTTTTCTTTTACTATTTTTTGAAAAACGTTACAACTTTTTTCTAACTTTTAAATCTTTTCAAAATGAATCAAAAATCAAATGACCTCAAAGAGAGGTTAATTCGCTTTGCAATTTTGTTATCGGAAATAGTTGAATTATTACCCAGAAATCGATTAGGCAATTACATAGCGGAGCAGTTAACCCGATCTGGTCTTTCACCTGCGTTTAATTATGGTGAAGTTCAATTTGCAGAATCAGCAAATGACTTTATTCATAAAATCAAAGTTTGCCTTAAAGAACTTAATGAAGTACAAATATCACTAAAATTTATTGCTTACAAACCCCTTATCGATAATATTAAATTGGTAACCGGAGCGTCAATTGAATGTGATGAATTGATTTCAATTTTTGTATCGACAGTGAATACTAAAAGGAATAATATGAAAAGGGCCAAGCAATAATTTTTCAATCTTAAGTCTTAAATTTTACATCTTATATTTTAAATTAACATTTTCATAGCAATCAGTTCAGTTGAAGATTGAAGATGTAAAATTTAAGATTGAAGATTTATTAATATCTCGGGTCCGCCCTATACTCCAGCCGTGCAAGCTTCTCAACTTCCAGGCTGGGAAAGCCGAATTCCTCCACTACTCTGCCGAGAATAAGATAAACTCCTTTTCCCCGGAAGGGATAACGGCTGAGGCTGTCGGAAAAATGGGTGGTATCGAAAAAATTGCCTTCATCATCGAGAAATGTACCGAAGTTCATCATGTCGCGCTTAACGGTGGTCACATATTTTATCGTCACCAGGTTTCCCACCATCCGCACCTTTTTCCCTACATAATGCACGAGCTCCTTCGCCTTCACTTCTCCCCGGAAATCGGTCTTTAACAAATCAAACGCCGACAAGGTCACAGGAAAACCCAGCAATTCCATTTCATCATAGGCGTCTTCAATTGACTGGTGGACAAGCACCGGCAACTCAAAGTGCTTCACTGGTGTAGTGAACAGTTGTTGCGATGCCGGGACCGGTGCTGTTTTTCCCAGCAACAGGTGTGCGTCCCACAGCAGTTGCTTCTTGTCGGTGCCTGTAAAGCGGAAAGCATCCAGCCGCACCAGCAGGATCAGCTGCTCGATGGTGATATGCGTGCGGGCGATGAAATCTTCCAGTCCGGTATAATCGCCATGCTCCATCCGTTCGGTGGGAATGCTTTCGCTGAAGGACGATTCGAGATTCTGGATGAGATTCAGGCCGAGATAAACATCGGTATCATACAGCGTGGTATTGATCTCGCTTTTATTCACGCACGGCAGGTGAATTTTAGCGCCCCACTTCCGTGCTTCATTAACGTATACCCACGTGCTGTAAAATCCGCCGAAGTTGTTGATGACCGCCACATGGAATTCGTGAGGGAAATAGGTTTTCAGATAGAGGCTCTGGTAGCTCTCCACCGCGAACGAAGCGGAATGTGCTTTCGAAAACGAATAGCCTGCGAAGGATTCGATCTGCCGCCACACCTCTTTGGTAAGTTCATCGGAGTAGCCCCGGGCCCTGCAGTTCTCAAAAAACTTATCCACGATGAGCTGCAGCTCGCGCTTGCTGCGTGTCTTGCCGCTCATGGCACGGCGCAGCACGTCGGCATCGGCCAGATCGAGCCCCGCGAAGTGATGACACACCTTGATCACATCTTCCTGGTACACCATCACCCCGTAGGTTTCCTTCAGCTGCTCTTCCATAACGCTGTGCAGATACGAAAACCCACCGGGGTCATGGAACCGGTGGATGTACTCCCGCATCATGCCGCTCTTTGCCACGCCCGGGCGGATAATGGAGCTGGCGGCGACCAGGCTCAGGTACTCTGAGCAGTGCAGCTTCTTCAGCAATCCCCGCATGGCCGGACTCTCGATGTAAAAGCAACCGATGGTATCGCCCGACTTCAGCTGTTCCTTCACCTGCTCGTCGCGCTTGAACATGGGTACATCATGCACATCCACCTTGATACGCCGGTTGCGCAACACCAGTCCTGCCGCATCCTTGATATGACCAATTCCGCGCTGGCTGAGAATATCGAGCTTCTCAAAACCGATTGCTTCGGCAACATACATATCCCATTGCGTAGTAGGAAACCCTTTCGGGGGAAGGTCGAGCGCGGTATAACATGTAATAGGTTCCTCCGAAACGAGCACACCGCCGGCATGAATGGTGCGCAGGTTTGGAAACTCGCTCATCATCCTGCCATAATGGAAAATTTTTTCGGTGATGTTGTCTGTATTCCGTTTATCATTGGGTGCTTCCACCAGCGCGTCGATTTCTGCTTTGGGAAGTCCGTACACCTTTCCCAGCTCCCGGATGATGGATTTTCCCTTGAAGGTCGACATGGCACCCAGCAGCGCAGTATGCTCGCGGCCGTAACGTTTAAAAATATACTCGGTCACTTCATCACGTTCCTTCCACGAATAGTCGATATCGAAATCAGGAGGTGATTTGCGCTTGGGATTGAGGAAACGTTCGAAGTAGAGATCCAGCTCGATGGGATCCACGTCGGTGATGCGAAGGCAATACGCCACAATGCTGTTGGCGCCACTCCCCCGCCCCACATGGTAAAACCCGCGCGACATACTGTAGCGGATAATATCCCAGGTGATGAGAAAGTACGACGAAAAGCCCAGGTTATCGATCACCTCCAGCTCGTACCTGATCCGCCGCACCGCTTCCTTATTATTTTTTCCGTAACGATACACGAGTCCGTCCCAGGTGAGTTTTTCCAGCAGCAGCTTGTCATCGTACGCGCTTCCCGTGAAGGTTTTTTTATTCTTGATGGTTTTAAAATCGAAGGTGAAAGAACAATCACCAAAAATTGATTTTGTATTACGCAACAGTTGCGGAAACTGTTCACATTGCTGCACCAGTTCGCTTTCGCGGATGAATGTTTCAGAAGGATGGGCCGTCATTTCCGGCTCCAGTTGCGACAACAGGATGTTATTGTCGATGGCGCGCAGATGCCGGTGCAGTTCGAAGCCCTCCTCGCCGGCATAGGTGACCGGCTGCAGGATAATGCCGTGTTCGGAAACGTAATTGCTTTTCGCGGAAGCTCTCAGCCGGTTGAGTTCGCGTAAGGCGATGCCCGCATACTCGTGATCGCGCAAACGGCCCGCGGGCATATGCTGAAAGGGGTAGATTGCATAACACTGTAAAAATTTTGGAGCGCGATCGGGATAGGATTCTCCCAACAGGTTGTGTTTCGTAATGAAATCATTGATCTCCTTAAATCCGGCGTTGTTGCGTGCTATCAGCGTATATACATGATCGTTACCGTTGCGGATCTCCGCACCAGCAATGGGCGTGATGCCTGCCCTTTCACACGCTTCCGTAAAATCCGGGATACCGGTAGTATTGTTGATGTCGGTTAAGACCAATGTTTCCGCTCCCGCTTTTTGTGCGGTTTCAACAAGCGACTCAATGGAGAGTGTGCCGTAGCGTAATGAAAAATTAGAATGAGAGAACACAATAATAAGTTATTGAGATCCCTCTGTGCACCTCCGTCCTCTGTGTCTCTGTGGTTCCCTTTCCGCAGCGACCTTATCGGATCGATGGAGAGGCTATTTAACACGGAGGCACAGAGGCCTGGAGGCACACAGAGAAAAAGGGGTTAGCTTTGATTGTTTTACAATCTTTTTTGTGATTTCAATATAATCAATGTATATGAGAAATAAAAGGATTTTTTTTGTGTAAAAAATTAATAGTGTCCCTTTCAGGCTTATAGAATGAAAAATCAGTCAACCAGGTCAAAATTTCATAAAAAAATTGCCCTCTTTTTGAAAAGAGAAAAATCCATCTCAATGCGACCTGGTAATTTGTTTATTAACGAAAAGAGCTGATGGTTAAAATTACTTCAGTATGTTTTTCACATCACTGCACCACGCTTCAAGAAGAATGGATTCATCACTTTTGATCAGACCCATCTCAATAATAGCATCATAACATTTTTTGAGATTGTCGAAAATACCGGAAGCAGAAGATGAAAGTTTCACCGATTGTAACTTACGACTAATTGCATCATTGTTCAGGTAACCTGAAACTTCATCATCAAAATCACGGAGCAATGAATGATCGTTACGATCCTGGTACACCGTGGGAGCATAAAAAAGAAGGTACCAGTTGTATTCCCAGGCAATGCGCTGTACAACAAAACTGCGCCAGATATCAGTCATCCGGAAACTGCAATGCGATGGCAGATATAACAACGGATATGCTTCCTTGAACCAAATTGTATTCTGACTATTGAACGGGCACCACGAATTTTTACCTAAAGCAACCGGACTTTCCTTATCGAACCGGAAAGGAAGCGGGTAAGTAAGACGATACACTGCATCTACATCCGGATTTTCATCTGCCAGTCCCTGCTGTACCGGACAATCTACAAGAGTTAATTCTGAAGAAGGCTCCTGCCTGTTTTCCGACCTGATAAACTCAAGTGGAAAGCCTCTAGGCCATATTATTTCTTTAGAAAAAAAACGGTACACATTCACCCACCCGGCACCATCCAGCTTTCTTGCCTTTGCTTGTCTTTCTGAAGATTTCCAGAAATCATCAAGAGGATAATTATCATCATCGGTTTCAATAATCCGTTCACTTCCACTACTCATAGCCAACAGGTACCCGATATTTTTCCGGCTATAGTGTCGCTCCGGGACTAAATGAGCAAAATTAAAATCCAGGCTACGTTGTTTTTGAAGATCATAAAATTCACAACCGTCAATATGAAATTCCGATGGCGACTTTGAATCACCAATTACAATGAACCTGACATTTTCACGCCGGCATTCATTTGCAAACTGCCGCAATACCGGATTCAGATCATTTGCTATGGAAGTAATCACTAATGCTCTTTTTACCATAAATCAGGTTGTTTTAACATTAGTTTATTTTGTGAATCCAGTTGAAGATTCGAACCGGATTTTATTAGACAAAATTATCAGATAGTCCTTCACAATAATTTTACAGTGTATAATGTTGAATCCAATGACGCAATGAATGATTTACTTGCAAATATTTTTAGCGCCTGATCAGTACCCGTTTTTGTGATTAAACATAAAGGATAACTTTTTTTGAACTGTTCATCTTCATGAAGATTTTTAAAAACATTAGCTACCCATGGATGAGGCGTGATTGAATTGGTATCAACAGGCGAAACAAATTCCCCTGCGAGCCAAAAGATATCAGGTTGGTGGTGAAAAAAGATTTCCTTATTAAAGGAAGCGTGGTTTTTGGGTATGTTCCGCGATTTTATCTTGTTGGCATGGGCCATGGCAACGTCGTTATGTCCTAACAGATCATATGAAAATCCTTTATATAAATATGAAGATCCCCCAGCGTAAAATACACCCTGGGTTGGAAACTTCTTCAAACGATCGAAAAATATATTGAGCTGTTCAGAATTTTTCCTGCCGGAAACTGCGAGTTCCCATTCAATGACGATGGGATTATTGGTTCCATAATATTTCAGGTTTATAAAATTGAAATATGCCGATGAGAAAGAAAAAAGTACAATCAGGAATGCCCAGGTATTATTTAATACGAATCCCAGCCTGGACAATGCAAACAGAAATGCAAGGTAGATTACCGGCGCCGTCGGTTGAATGAATCTGAAATGTCCAAAATGATCGCCCCCGGAATAGAGAGGAATAAAAAACGTTAAAAACCCGACACCTGAGAGAAACAATAACTGAAATTCCTTCCAGATTCTACCAGACTTTAACTGTGTTACCAACACATGAAGAACCAGGAATACAATAATGATGGCAATTGGATTTGCCTTCATATAATCATACAGGTAAAGTACCCCAAGTTTAAAGTTTTGAAAAATATCACTCGAAATTTTAGCGTAATAAGTATTCGGAAATAAATAACCAAAATAGCTCATCCGCCAGGTAAAAATTAAAGTTAACGTGAGACAAAAAACCAACACTCCCGGAACCATTCCTTTAGCAATTTTGCTGAAATCACCATTCGTAAGCTGATAATGCAAATATGCTTTTGATACAAGGAAGAAGACGCCCCATAACATCGACTCAGGCCTGCAGAGCAGGATCAGGAATAATAAGACGCAGAAGTATCGATCACTGATTTTTTTCGAATCTGTTTTTTCATAACGCAGTATATTCAAACTTATCAGGATCAATAAGGAACTCCAAAGCCCGGTTTCCATTATTGATAAGGTGGTCCATTCAAAATATCCTGGTACCAGGGCTACCATTCCAAGAAATACGATTGAATAAGGGGAAATCCGCGAAGCAGTACCGAATGTTTCATCAATAAAAACTACCATCCGCCACAATGAAAAAGAAACCACAAGAACACTGATCAGGATCAGGATCAATTCGGGGTTTGAACTTAATCTGAATACCACTGAACCGATCAGAGTCCATAACAATGAAGTAAATCCTTCTACCCTTTCTCCCCCAACATTAAATACAAAACCATTTCCATTTGCAACATTCTTCATGTATACAAAGTAGATGTTGGCATCATCAATTCCGATGAGCGACTGGTCATTGATCCACCAGCTAACAAAAGTCATCAAGGTAACCACACCAAGAACCAGGAAATACCTTGGATCAATTCGATTCATTTTTTAAAAGCTTTTTGTAGCCAGGTTATCGTTTATATAAGTTTCGGGTTTTATAAAGATATTTCTACTGCTGCAAATGTAGATTTTTATATGTAATTTTTTCAGCTCTTGTTAATCACCCTCTGAAGTTTTCTATCACACGGCCAGTAATTTTTACAGATTATGAATCGGGAAGCTTCAATTCAATTTTGATCTGCTCAAATCCTGCATTTGGTTCATATCCGAAATCCTGCACTGCATGATCACTACGCGCCGATATGGTTTTATGAAACTTTCCTGCTGCATGAATGGTAGGATTAAGGTATCCAAACCAACCCAGGAAACTATCGAGCATGCCAAACAAATCACAGCACCATCCGGGAATATGCAGGGGATTGTATTTTACTCCCAGGTAATTCGTGATATTACTGCAGATTTCATTAACAGTCAAAGTTCCCGAACCATCTCCGATCCAATACCATTTTCCTGAAGTGTTATTTGCTTTTTCGGAACGGATAAATGACTGCACCAGGTTATCAATATGAGTTATACTCCTCTTGTTTTTTCCGTTTCCAAATACAGGTTGCAATTTCCGTTTCATAACAATATAAAAATTCTTATTCCTGGGAGGTGCAAACGGCCCAAAAAACCAAAATCCTCTTAGCACAGTTCCTGATATTTCCCCTGCAACAGTTTTCTCAAATAAATATTTTTCCGCAAGGTATTTTGATCTCCCGTAATTTTTATAGGGTCGGGGGGATTCGTCGTCGCTGAAATTTTTGTTTGACCGTGAATATCCGCAAACGCTGTCGGTGCTTACAAAAATAAACCGGTTCACACCAGAAGCAATACAAGCATCTACGAGCCTGATTGTACCTTCCGTATTGACCTTATAAAGATCTGCAATGTGTCGCGGATAAATTAATCCGGCAAGGTGATAAACACATTTCACACCAGTCAGTGCCTTTAATAAAGATGTCTTATCATTCAGATTGCCATAAAAAATTTCAAAATCCGATGGCAGATCATGATTAAATGAAATTCCCTGTTGCACCAGCAACCGGACTTTCCTTTTAATTTTATTTTTTCCGAAATAATCTCCGTTTATCATAATATCCACCATCCTGCAGGAAAGCCATCCGGGGAATCCGGTTATAAGCAGGATATCATCATCACTATATCTGCTGACGGTAGCTATAGTTTTTTTATCATAAATTTTATTCACCTGCAATCGGATCGCGGAAGCCTGGCGAATTCCGGATTCAATTATATTCTGAACAGACCTGACCTGGTAACCTATTTCCCTGACCGCCTTTTCGCTATTATACCAGCTGTACCTGTTCACAACTGATTTTGCATATTCAGGATCAATGGGATTATTCTTTCCTTTCACCAGCTTTAGTATATGAGCTCCGGCAACAATGAAAGGTTTCGGAATATTCAGTATTGGCTTTTTCTTGTTACTGGCGATTGCAAGAAATTCATAAAATTGCCGGAAAGTTATATTCTGCCCTGCAAGCACAAAACGGTCCTGCTTTCTACCGTGCAGCCAGGTGTTAACATGACCTTCCGCTACATCAGAAACATGCGCAACGGAGATTCCACCGTTAAAAGTAAATTTTTCTCCAGCCTCCAGAAACTTAATGATCAGGCGATGCGGAGGCGTGCCTTTCATATCTCCATCACCGACGACCCAGGAGGGATAAACTATACGTATATCCGCACCCGTTTCTGTACATAGCTTCCGGCAATAAGTTTCGGCAAGTATTTTTCCTTCCACATAAGGGCTCTCGGCTACAGTGCTGAGGTTGTTTTCATCAAATAAAACGGCTCTGCTTTTTGAACGGCCCAATACGACTACGGAACTGGTATAAACTATTGTTTTCACCCCCGATAGAAGTGCTGTGTCAACAACAGTCCGTGTCAACTCAAAAGTATTCCGCAACACACTACTTCGATTGTGAATGGCAGTGGTATTTTCAGCAGCCAGGTGAAACAACACATCTGCATTGTTCATTGCATCTGCGTAGGATTCCGGTGTGAATAAATCTGCATACACTATGTAAGCACCCTGATTCTTTAGTTTTAACAGGTTGTCATTTTCCTTTCGCACAAGTAAAACAACCTCGTATCCGCGATGAAGCAGCTTCAACGCTACATTAAAACCAATGTGGCCTCCTGCTCCGGTTACTACTGCCTTCATAAAATATTAAATCGAAACAGGATGAAAGGTCAGCCTCTTTATAAAATAAAACCATAAAGTGGACAATGCATTCCGGATCGCACCTTTCGATACCCGTGGTGAAGGTGCATTGTAATGAATAGGTATTTCCATGATCCGTTTATGTCTTAAAAGATACCTGATCTCCGTCTGGTAAAAATGCGCCCGGGAACGGATTGGGTGTTTGAGAAGCAATGCAACGATATCACGGTGAAAACCCTGGAAACCTGATGTCATATCATATAAGTTGGTTCCAAGAAGTATATTGGCCAGTATCGTTCCCGTTTTCGATAACAATCTCCGGTTGAATGGTGATGTGCCCATTGAACCGCCATTTATAAACCTGCTTCCGAAAGCACAATCGTTTCCTTCATTCAGCACCCTGAGAAACATGGGTATGGCGCGTGGGTCATGTGATAATCCCGCATCAAGCTCAATGATGATTTCATGCCCTGCATCATAAGCTTCGCGTAAGCCACGCAGGTAGGCATCCACTACATTCCGGTTTTCGGGTGCATATACTGTTACATATCGGGAATCACGCTCCGAAAGCTCGCGACATAATTCCAGGGTACGATCTTTTGAAGCATTGTCTACTACCAGGTACACTTTGCCCGGATTCAGCTCATTAATCACAAAATTCATCTCCTTAATAAAAGCAGGGAAATCAGCTTCTTCGTTTGCCAGTGGAGAAACGATGGACCATTTCTTATAATACTGCATTAATCCTTCAAATTAGCTGGTGCTTCAGTTAAAATGTAAATATGAAAAAATGATTCCTTCGGATAACAGATACTGAATTTTGTTTCAAAGATATTCATTTCACCTTGGCTACACCAGCCTGGGTTTTAGTCGGCAGTATGCAGTAGGCAGTTTTTATTTCAATATCTGCCGGCTGCCAACTGCTGGCTGCCGACTTTTTTTCACACTCCCACTGTGGAACGTAACAATTACTTCCGACTGCCAACTGCTGGCTGCCGACTTTTTTTTCACACTCCCACGGCCCGCATCACCGCGTTCTCGCCATACCGGTTCTTGAGCCGGTCAATGGCCTGGTAAAGATTTACCATTTCGGTTGAATCTTCAAACAGACTGATCTGCGGGTGACCCTGTACCAGGTGACTGAAGCGGACTCCCACCAGGCGGATGAGCATGCGGCGCTCGTACACTTTTTTAAATAGTTCGCGGGCATGCCCGATAAGCACGTGGTCGGAAGCGGTGTATGGGATCCGCAATTGTTTGGTATGTGTATCGAAGTTCGAGTAGCGGATCTTAACGGTGATGCATGAGGTAAGACGCTTCTGCTTGCGAAGATCGTACGCCAGTCCTTCCACCATGGTTATCAGCAGCTCGTTTATCATGGTAATGTCGGTGGTGTCTTTTTCAAAAGTGTTTTCCGTGCTGATGGATTTCCGTTCGGTATAGGGCACCACGGGCGAATTGTCGATACCGTTTGATTTTTCCCATATGCTACGGCCGTTATCTCCCAGCACGCGCACCATCAGTTCCACCGGCATAGCGCTGAGCGTTTCGATAATGGCCACACCCATGTTGCGCAGCAGCCGGTACGATTGCTGCCCCAGCATGGGAATTTTATTAATGGATAAGGGATTGAGAAACGGCTGCACTTTCTCGGGCTTTATCTCGAGTTGCCCGGCCGGCTTGGCTTCATTGGTGGCCATTTTCGAAACGGTTTTATTGGGCGACAGCCCGAGCGATATGGGTAGCCCGGTTTCCCGGATGATGCGTTGCCGCAGCTGCGTGGTCCATTTCAGGCTACCGTAATATTTATCCATCCCGGTGATATCGATGTAGTGCTCATCGATGCTTGCCTTTTCATAGAGC
>JANWID010000032.1 GCA_025450095.1 Bacteroidia bacterium
GGCTCCTCGCGACGGCTATGATTCCGAATCATACCCTTCGGTGAGGATCCAGGGTTTTACCTGGTTCCTTATTTATGCGGCAACATTATCTTTCCTGCATCACCTGGTTCTGTTTTATATTGAAGTTTTCCGGTTTTCCGAATTCTTTACAACATTTTTAAGAGTAATTTTGAGTACCGCAGCCACGTTGCTTACCATAATGATCAGTCAGTACCTTTTCGGTAAACCTGCAAATGAAAAATGATACAGCATTCAGGACACCGGTACGTACTCTTAGGAATTTTCTCCGCGGTGATCTTTATTTACCTGGTAAGGCTTTTCTATATCCAGGTAATTGACGACAGCTATAAACTTTCGGCAAATAATAATGTCCTCAGGCAGATTACGGAGTATCCTGCACGCGGCCTGGTGTACGACCGTAACGGCAAACTGCTGGTCTTCAATGAAGCTGTTTATGATCTCATGGTGGTACCAAAACAGGTGCAGTCATTCGATACCCTTGAATTCTGCAACATCATTGGGATTACCAAAGAAGAATTCGATAAGAAATTCAATAAGTCAAAGACTTACTCAAGGATTAAATCTTCCATTTTCGAGAAACAGCTTTCGGCAGAAACTTACGCCGTGCTGCAGGAAAAGCTTTTTAAGTTTCGCGGTTTCTATGTTCAGCCCCGTACACTGCGTAAGTACCCGGAGAAAATTGCTGCACATACACTGGGATACATCGGTGAGGTTGACGACAGGATAGTTGCCAAGAATCCGTACTATCATTCTGGTGACTATATCGGCATCAGCGGTCTTGAAGAATCGTATGAAGGAGAGCTTCGCGGTCAGAGAGGTGTCAGGACTGTGATGGTGGATGTATTCAACCGTGAAAAAGGAAGCTTTGCAAATGGTGCTTATGATACAGCTGCAGTTTCCGGACTGAATCTCACGACCACGCTCGATCTGGAATTGCAACGACTTGGTGAAATACTTCTTGAAAATAAAATCGGAAGCGTAGTTGCCATTGAGCCTTCCACCGGTGAGATACTGGCTATCGTTACCAAACCGACTTACGATCCCAACCTGTTAGTTGGAAGGGTACGTTCAAAAAATTACGGCGGGTTGATCCGCGATCCGCTCAAACCGCTTTTTAACAGGGCTATGCAGGCCTATTATCCTCCCGGATCTACCTTCAAGCTGGTGAATGCTCTCATCGCCGAGCAGGAAAATATTATAACTGCCTCAACTGTATTTCCGCATTCCTTTGTGGTGGGAAGCAAGTCAGTAAAATGCCATCCGCACCCGGCTGGACTCACTTTAGAGAGCGCAGTTCAGTATTCATGCAATCCCTATTTCTGCAATACCTTTCGTGCATTTGTGGATAACAGGAAATTCGTTACGAGCGAACGGGGATACCAGATATGGCGTGACTATGTGCTGAGTTTTGGAATCGGCAGGAAAATCGGAGTAGATCTTCCGCATGAGCTCAGCGGGCTGGTACCTAAAGTGGATTATTACGATCGTTTTTACGGAGCGAAACGCTGGAAAGCATCTACAATTTTCTCCCTGGGAATCGGCCAGGGTGAGCTGGGAGTAACTCCGTTGCAGATGGCAAATATCATGTGTATTATTGCCAACAGGGGATATTTTTATACTCCTCACATTGTAAAGAAAATCGGCAGTGAACCCAACAAAACACGAAACCTGACAGAAAAGCATTATACAAAAGTGAACGCTGAATACTTCGAAGTGATCCAGGAAGGAATGCAGCGTGTGGTGGATGCCGGTACAGGAAGGATCGCTCATTTCGGCGAGACTATAATATGTGGTAAAACTGGTACGGCACAGAATCCTCACGGAAAAGACCATTCGCTTTTTGTTGCGTTTGCTCCTCGTGATAATCCTAAAATTGCTATTGCTGTGATGGTGGAAAATGCCGGATTTGGAGCAGCATGGGCTGCACCGGTTGCCAGCCTGATGATGGAACAATACCTGACTGATTCTATTTCACGACCGGAATTGTATGAACGCATGATCAACGGAAACCTGTTGCCAACACGACAGGATTCCCTGATAAAAAAGACCGACCGGCCTAAAGCTCCGGTCCTCGAACCCATTGCAGCTGTGAAGGAGGACGACCGTTGAGGAAACAACAAAGCATATTTCAGAATATCGACTGGTTGTTGGTGCTCATGTACGTCGTGTTGATGATGATCGGGTGGGTGAGCATTTATGCGGCTGTGTATAATGAAGAGCACGGCAGTATCCTGGATATCTCACAGAATTATGGCCGCCAGCTTATCTGGATCATTTCATCTGTGGTGCTGGCGATCTTTATCCTGGTTATCGATGGGAAATTTTACGAGGCCTTTGCTTTTCCCATATACGGGGTAGTTATGATTACGCTTTTGGGAGTCCTGGTGTTCGGACGTGAAGTTGCGGGATCTAAATCATGGTTTGAAATAGGAGCATTCAGATTGCAGCCAGCCGAATTCGCCAAGTTTGCAACGAATATGGCACTGGCGCGATACCTGAGCACTGCAAATATCAATATGCAGGACCTGCGCACGAAGATCATGGCAGGTATCATCATAATGATCCCGATTTCACTGATCCTGCTGCAGAATGACACCGGATCAGCATTGGTTTTCGGTTCATTCATTTTCGTGCTTTACCGGGAAGGACTTTCACAAAACGTTCTCATCCTTGGTTTTTTCGCGGTGCTCCTGTTTGTGCTGGCTTTGATGATAGCAAAGTTTACGATACTCATCGTATTAGCATGTATAGCGGTGCTTGCTGTATTGCTACTGCGAAAAACATTGCGTAATGTCATTACTATCTCTGTGATTTTTGTACTTGCAACATCCGTTGTCTTAAGTGTGGATTATGTATTTCATAATGTACTTGAGCCGCATCAGAAAGAACGTATCAATGTGTTGCTGGGAAAAGAAACAGATCTGAAAGGAGCAGGCTACAATGTGAACCAAAGTCTTATTGCGATCGGATCGGGAGGATTTGCAGGAAAGGGATTTTTAAATGGAACGCAAACCAAATTTGATTTTGTACCGGAACAAAGCACCGATTTTATTTTCTGTACCATCGGCGAGGAGTGGGGATTCATGGGATCCCTTGTTGTGATCGGGTTGTTCACCGCGTTGCTTTATAGAGTAGTGTTTGTAGCCGAAAGACAGAAATCACATTTCACGCGTATCTATGCGTATGGTGTTGCATCCATCATTTTTATGCACCTGATGGTGAATATCGGCATGACGATCGGGCTGTTGCCTGTGATCGGAATTCCATTGCCATTTATGAGCTATGGAGGATCATCACTCTGGTCGTTCACCATTTTGCTTTTTATCCTGATAAAGCTGGATAGCTACCGGACGTTTATTTTGAGATAGTATACTGTCAGCAGCCAGCAGTCAGCAGCCAGAAGTCGGCAACCAGCAGTCGGCAGATACACCGTAGGGAAAACATGCTGCTGTCCGAACATCATTCCAGGCTGTCGGCAGTACATTTAGATGAAAAAGGAACAAGATCAATTGTAAAACAAAAGCCATAAAGGAAATTCAAATGAATAATGTTACCAAAATTCAATTTAAACATTATTCATTTAGTGTTATATGTTATTCAATTTTTTGATTGTCCTGATGAATCATACGCATATGCAATGAAAGTTGCAGATGTTTTTAATTAGAAACACCAATCAGTTTAAATGAAAACCGGTTGTCGTCGAAATAAATATTCAGAAAATAAATTCCGGCCGGCTGTTGTTGAATGCTGATGGTATTCAGGCCGGGTTCAAAAATAGTTTCCGTACATATGCGGCCGGTAACATCGGTGATAATAACGTGGGCCGCTTGGTCAATTTTAATCATGTACTGCCCGTTACCGTTGTAGAATATTCCGGGTGTTCCGGAATCGGAATTCTCCGGATCTTCCACACCTGTTGCAGTTCCATTAAACCAGTTGAGAGTACTTTGAATAACCTGGTTGGTGATAGACTGTGGAAGCATCTGACCCATAGTAAAACCAAGCAATGCAGTTTTAAAATTGCCGTTCGTATTGCGTATAGCCGCACCTGTGAGTGCATTGTTGTTATAAGTCAGCACACGTTTAGCATCCGGCGCGGAAGGGTGTGGCGCGATGGCCGATAAAATATAAGATGAATAAGGTCCTGAATTTGGAACCGTGTTGTAATATGGATCACTCACCACAGGATTGATGGTTGAAGGTGTCAGCAACTGGAATGAAAACTGAGCTCCTGCATAATGATGATAAAAATCCTGTACCGTAACATCCGATGTATAATATGCATCTAAACTGAGTGTGCCATTCTCCATGAATAAATTTCCTCCCGAATTCAACAGGTTAGTTAATAACGGGAGCTCGTTCTGCAACGTGTCGTAATTGTAAGAGATAAATAAATGTTGGATGCTGCTGCTGTTAAAATTCACGGTATCAATATCGGATACATTTCTCTCCATTATAAGATGCGTATTGCCCGTTTGGTTTAGTGCATCAGTTATGTAAGCGTCAGCGAATGATTGGTGAAGCACTGCCTGAATACATTTTGAATAGGATGTTAAATAGAACGCAAGTGGAGATGTACTATTAAAATTGAGATAGTTCTCCTGGTCGGCAATATTGGTAATGGTAATGTCGCCATCCCATTTGCTGTTCAATAACGCAGTACTGGTGAGTTGAATTACCACATTTATAATTGTATCAGTATTTGCGGCGAACGAAATTAAAACACTATCGGGATTGGATGTCCCGTTTACGGTGATTTGCTTTGTCCAGCCTGCCGGATTTATCCAGTTAGTACGTAACACAATACTGAAAGTGGCAGGTGTTGAAGTAGTGATATGAAACGGTATGGTGAACATGGTTTCATCCGAAGCATCGGCCATTTTCGCGGGTTTGAAAGCGGTTACGTCAGGTGTAATGCTAAATTCGGGAATATGCATACCGTCGGTCACCTGCAGAATTTCACCGGTACTTTCATCCTGAATATAAGAAGTCAGTCCGAAATCATTCAGATTAAAAAGCAGCGGTGCTCCTGTCACAGGGAAAATAAGTGGTATTGCATAAGAAATGATGACCGAATCGCCGGCATAAAAACTAACAGGTAGCATGGTGCCGTTTGTATCGGGAACAACTTTTTTGAAGATGTTGCTGTACGAAAGGACACCTCCAAAGCCCACCGTTGTTTTGTTTTCCTTAATTACATTCCGCAACCTCAAATTTGAAGCATTGAAAATATTCACTCCCGCCTTTACCACTACGGTTATGTAAACCGAATCAACAATGCTGTTGGGAAGATCTTTAATAGTATAT
The DNA here is from genome assembly GCA_025450095.1 of Bacteroidia bacterium. Next base: position 5,329 of record JANWID010000032.1, read on the forward strand.
GTAGTTGTTATCTGGAATTGTGAGGTTGTTTGCAAACGTAAATCAACCAACGCGGGAGCGGGAATTCCGCCGTTGGAATTAAACGTGCCGTCCAGAGCTACAGAAGGAATGCCCTGAAATCCGTAAAAATTGAAACGGTTTGCTTGTTCGTAAGGGTTATCCTGGTAGTTCGGATCCCCTGGATTGGGGAACCACACATGGTACTTAATTGTGGAAACCTGATCGCCGAACTGCGTGGATATCCCATCCACCCCGATGTTGGCCTGGATGCAAGGGATGCAGCTGACGTTGGTAAAATATTCCATTAAAACTTTCCGCGGGTATTGCGCCTGAACAACAGTGCTCGCGAGGAATAAAAAGGCGAGTGTGGTTTTTTTCATTTTGGCGGGAATGATATCAAATATAAAAGTTTTTGGGGAATTGGTGCGCCAGGAAATGGTTTCATGCAAATCTTGAACATAAAAGATGCACCTAACAGTGAATAACACGCCTGTTAATTCAAAAACCATTGCAGGCAGTTGGCAGCCAGCTCCCGATAGCTATCGGGACGACAGTCAGCAGTACATTTATATGAATGAGCAACCTGATTAATTGTGATACAATAGCCGTAAGGGAAATTCAAAATGAAAAAATAATTACCACTTAACACTACATGTATAATGTTTAACAAAATTCAACTTATACATTATTCATTAAGTGTTATATGTTATTCAATTTTTGATCGTCCTGATTGATCATACGCATATGCAATGAAAGTTGCATATGTTTTTACATGTGGTTAGCCCTGGATGCCGCCAATACTTCATTTCCGGAAACAAGAGGGATAAAGTAAGTTCCTTTTCCAAGAACAACATCCGGTCTTACAATTATGGAGTTGTATCCTTTAAAACCTGCCACGGGCTGCTCGTGCACGATTTTTCCTTCAGGCGATAATAACATTATTGTATACTGTTGATCGGAAGGTGCGGTAAATTCAACCGTAAGACTGTCGTTAAAAGGATTCGGATAAACTCTCGTAATTTTTACTTCTTTGACTTTGTTATTATTCACAACTGGTGAAATGATATTCGAAAATTTCGAAATCCCGTTCAAATCAACCTGGTGCAGTCGGTAGTAATTATTATTCGGTAAGGGATCCTGGTCCCGGAATTCATACTTGCGCAATGCATTGCTGTTACCGGAGCTATTAATTTGTGTAATCGGTTCGAAATCGGTACCGTTTCCCGATCGCTCGATTACGAAATAACCGCTGTTGATTTCAGAGTAAGTCATCCATCTGATAACAATACTTTTCTTCTCGCGGAAAGCATTGAAATTCGACACGGAAGTGGATGCAACAGCTTTATCAGTCTGGTAAAGCTGAATAAGCGCTACCGATCCTATTGCAAGCAATGCAGCTACCGAGAGTACTATTACAGCTCTGCGCCATTTGATCTTCTGACTGACCCGGAACCTATTCCGTATGCGACTTTTCATTGATGCAACTATTAAAAATCGGTTGTACGATTAAAGTAGTAGCAGGTTGCATGGAATAGCTTTGTTATCGTTTTTATTTTCCGGGTCGCAACAAAAAATAAACACAATCCCGATGGCTATCGGGAGACGCAGGATTTTACAAGAAGTGAACGAGATCAACTCGCTTACCGAAATAAAATTTTCAGTTGTGATACAACTTCACAGTTTCAATCACATCATCACTGGAATATAACCGGAGGATGTAAGGACCTTTTTTCAGAGATAAACCGGTTTCAAAAATGACTGAATTGATTCCTTCAAAACCACCCGTTTCCTTTTCACTGATGCTCCTGCCTTCAATTGAAAACAAACGGAGTATATACTGATCATCAGAAGGAGAATCAAAATCAACTGTAAAATGATCCTGAAATGGATTTGGGTAGACCTTGTTAATTTTTGCTTTATCGGTTTCACTGGTAACCGATGTCGAAATGACTTGCGACAACCTTGAAATACCATCGAAGTCAACTTGCTTCAACCGGTAATAATTAATTTTTGAAAGTGGTTCCTTATCGGTGAATTTATATTTGAGAACTGAATTACTGGTCCCGGCTCCTTCGATTCGGGCAATGGAAGTAAATTCGGTTCCGTTTTGTGATCGTTCGAGTGAAAAATAATCATTGTTGACTTCAGTGTATGTAATCCACCTGATGTCAATTGAACCTTTTTCATCCGGGTTTGCACTAAAATTACCCAGTGAAACCGGAAGGGGAGTGAACGTCTTCAGGCAGGCAGTAACATCGCCGTTTTTCATATACCATGATTCATTCGCCTTGTTATTTTTCATCGTTACTTTCACCTGGTAATTTCCATCAGCAGGCACCGAAAGACTACGGGAAATACTAAATACTCCATTGGTAGTATCTCCTAATACTGTATTAGAAAACATAATACTTCCGTTCACCAGGAAATTGACCCAACAGGTATCATCTCCTTCCAGGTTACCTCCCGAATTGAGACGTAAAGCGATATCAGCTACTTTGTTTGCTTCCCCGGAAACTCCACCGGCATAAAAAACAGGACTGGAATACGTGCAGGTTTGGTTTTTTACATTCCAATTAGATGCATTGACAGATCCACAGGTGACACTGTAAGTAGCAGGATTGCTAAAGTCAAGCACGTAGGAACTTACACAATCAGTTGCGTAAGCGTTTTCCGTTTGCTGAAGTTGGATAAGTGGAACAATTCCCACTGCAACCAATGCAGCGATCGATATAACAACTACTTTTTTCTTCTAGGTTGTCTTTTGCCTGATCTGGGTTCTGGTACGGCTATACTTTTTCTTCAAAATTCCGTGTTTAAAAGCGGTTTTTACGTTATTATTGCGTTATGGTTACTTGCAAATGTCTGAAATCCAAAATATCAGGACGCAGTAAGCAGTAGGCAGTTGGCAGTCGGCAATAGGCAGCACCCAGTAAACGGTAAGCAGTAAGCAATTTGAAGTCTGCTGTAGAAAATTAACTGCGGATTAACGTAGGGACAGCATGCTGCTGTCCGAACTGTATAGTTGCATGCTGGAGTCCGAACTGTAAAGTTGCATGCTGCTGTCCGATTTAATCTTGTTTCTTTTCAAGCGGACAGCAGCATGCTGTCCTTACATCAGATAAAAAAATCTTGTTCCTTTTCTTGTTTACTCTCGCAAAATCTAGTTGTGATTTTTTACAGCACTTTAACTGCTGACTGCCGACTGCTGACTGAAGACTTCCGACTGCTAACTGCCGACTGGAGACTGCCCACTGCCAACTAACTTTCCCCACGAAACTGCTCCAAAAACCGGATATCATTTTCAAAATAAAGACGGAGATCTTTTATGGTATATTTCAGCATGGCGATTCGTTCCACACCCATGCCGAATGCAAAGCCGGAATAAATTTTTGAGTCGATGTTGCAATTCTCAAGCACGTTTGGATCAACCATTCCGCAACCCATGATCTCCAACCAACCGGTGTATTTGCAAACATTACATCCTTTTCCACCACAAATGTTGCATGAAATATCCATTTCAGCCGAAGGTTCGGTGAACGGGAAATAGGAGGGACGCAGGCGGATTTGTGAATTTTCGCCAAACATTTCCTTCGCGAAATAAAGCAGTGTTTGTTTCAGATCGGCGAACGAAACATTTTTGTCAATGTACAAACCTTCAACCTGGTGAAACAGGCAATGCGCTCGTGCGGAAATGGCTTCATTCCGGTATACTCTGCCCGGAGCAACAATGCGGATCGGTGGCTTTGTGGATTCCATCACCCGAACCTGCACAGAAGACGTGTGCGTGCGTAATGCTTTTCCCCATTCATCATCCATAAAAAAAGTATCCTGCATATCACGGGCGGGATGCTCAGGAGGAAAATTCAATGCGGTGAAATTATGCCAGTCATCTTCTATTTCCGGTCCTTCAGCAACGGTATAGCCGATGCGGTTAAAAATTTCAACAATACGATTGCGGATAATTGAAACCGGGTGACGTGCTCCTGAATGATTCGGTTCGCCCGGCAGCGTCAGATCCAGTGTCGGACCAGATGCAGCATCAGAGTCTGCATATTGTTCTGTAAATGCTCGCAGTTTTTCTTCGGCTTTTACTTTCAGCTCGTTTACTTTCAGTCCGAAGCTTTTGCGTTCTTCCGGTTGTACTTGTTTCATCTCTGCAAACAACGTAGCCAGATGACCCTTTTTGCTCAGGAAACGTAACCGGAATTGTTCGAGCTGTTCGCGTGTTTCTGCACGAAAGTGCTCAACTTCTGAAATCAGCGCATCAATTTTATCGTACATATTTTAATTCAAAAATTTAAATGCCAAATAGAAACCCATTCGGCATTTAAAGTTAATGGGAACCTCTAAAAATCTACTTATACTGCGTTATGCGAATTTTTAGAGATTCCCATATTGAAAATAAAGATTTAGTTTATCACTTTCACCGTCATTTTAATATCCTTTTCAGGACGATCGCCGGGTTTGGTTTTTACCGCTGCAATTGCATCGATTACTTCCATACCTTCAATGACTTCGCCGAATACGGTATAATTCCGGTCAAGCATTGGTGTTCCGCCGAGGGTTGAATAATCTTTTTTCTGTTGCTCGGTATATTTGATACCGGAGCGTGATTCCGTTGCAGCAAGTTCTTCAGGAGTATATTTTTTCCCCTGGACAATATAGAACTGACATCCGCTGGAAGCTTTTTCAGGGTTGCCATCGCGTGCAGCGCATAAAGTACCTTTTTTGTGTACAAGCTGGTCGTTAATTTCAGCGGGAATTTTGTAACCAACATCACCGGCACCCAGCATTTTTTCAGGCGGAGCATCTTTTGACTGCGGGTCACCACCCTGGATCATAAATTCTTTAATGACCCGGTGAAACAACAAGCCGTCATAAAATCCTTCTGAAGCAAGCTTGATAAAATTGTCGCGATGCTTGGGCGTTTCATTATACAACCTGATTTTCATTGTACCGAAATCAGTAGTAATTTGGACGATGCGGTCTTTGGAGCTGTCGGCAGCTTTCTTGTTTTGAGCCTGTATCACCAGTACCGGTGTTGACAGGAATGTAAGAAGTAGCAGGATTTTTTTCATGATTTGAAGGGGTTTTGTAATGTCGGGGAAACTAATGCTTCCGTTTTTCGTAAATAGCTATTAAATTTGGAGAGAAATTCCCTGTAAGAATTAGTTGCAATAATAGCAAAATTCCGGGAAACTGAAAGCGATGAGATACCTGATACCATTTGTGTTCGCCTGCCTTATAGGATTTAGCGCCTGTGAGAAAAAAGGCCCGTCTGATGCCCTGATTACTGTTACTGATTCTGCCGGAAAACGCGTTGCCGGAGCGCTGGTGATCTTACACCAGGATAGCGTAGTAAGCCCGGTAACCGGCTCCCAGGCTGTGATTAATGAACAAAAAGTAACTGATGGTTCCGGCCAGGCTGCTTTTACCTTTAAGTTACCGGCGGTTCTGTTTATAGACGCCAGTAAAGGCAATTTCTCCTGCCGCGATTATATCTCCCTGGAGGAGGATAAGCAGGTGACCAAAACGGTAGTAATCCGTTAATTGCTTTCTTTAAAATAATCCAGCACAGCCCGTTTCAATAGCAAATCCTGCTCTTTCAGAGATAGTATGGGTAGCTTGTGTATTAATTCCCAGTGCGGCCATCCTTCCTCATCCATTCCCGTTAAGGCATAATAGCCGTAGGTGCTCAGCAACCTGCATGTGGCTATATGCATCAGGTCCTGCTTTTCATCCTTCGAAAATTGCTTTTTCCCCTGGCCCAATTCCTGCACGCCTATCAGAAACAGGATACCCTGTAGATCAGGTTCCACATCAAACTGATCTGCAAGACGGGAGATCAGATTTGTCCATTCCTGCTTGAGTTCTTCTATACTTTTAAAGTCCATATTGTTAACAAAATTACAAACCCGCACGGTACTACAAGTAAGTCTTCCATATTTTTGTAAGGTGGTGTGCTCCGGACCGTTGAAAACAGGAGGTTTGAGGGGCAAACGGCAGATTAATAATGAATAGAATATTTAAAACGGTAATCCTTTTTTGCCTGTTAATATGTTACACGGGCAACGGAATCACTTCTTCAAAAGGAAGGGGAGTTATTGACGTTGTTTTGTGCCTGGATCTTAGCGGCAGCACCAACGGCCTGATCGATGATGTGAGGGAAAAACTTTGGGAAATCGTAAACCAGGTGAATTCGTATCGCCCCGCACCCGAATTCCGGATCGGGATAATCGGGTTCTCGCGGCCCAGCTTCAAAGAGGAAAATTCCTATGTTAAGGTTTTACAACCGCTTACTACCGATTTCGACCTGCTGAATTTTGAGCTTTATAAACTCAGGCCGAGTGTGGAGAAAGGAGATCAGATTGTTGGAGAGGCAATCCGTGTTGCAGTTAAGAACATGGATTGGTCTAATGATATTGTTGCATTGAAGATAGTGTTCCTTGTCGGGAATGGTATGGTGAATGCCGGCGGTAAAACGTACCGGGAATCATGCGAGATGGCGGTAAAGCGGAATATATTTGTGACTAC
>JANWID010000033.1 GCA_025450095.1 Bacteroidia bacterium
CTTAACAGTGGCTCTGCGAATAGCTTCGCTGAAGACACGTCGTTGTCTCAAATAGACAATTTTTTTTGCTTTTATTTGTGTCATGATAGATTGATTTATTGGTCAACCTATTTCAGGCACGCACAGTCAACTTAATCTTGTCAACAATCTCAATTCATCAATCTGCAGTTTCCTGAGCTTGCTGTCAAAATCCGGAAAAATAATCTTTACAAAAATTCGGGGATCTGGCGATCCCGCCCCAAGTGAAGTTAGATAGAAATACCCGTTTTAAAAAAAAAGTTTAAGTAGATAAACGTTTATAAACGTTTAAGCGCATTGGTGCCTTGCGATTCTAAATTATTTTTTGTATTTTGTCCCTAGGGGAGGGGAGCAAGGGATCCCTATAGTAAATATATAATATAAGACTTCTTGGTGAATAGCCGGCAGTCGGCAGTCAGCAGTTTGCCGGCTCGCGAACGCGGCCGCGCAATCCCGACCGCCTTTGTGCGCGTCGGGGCAGCAGTTGGTCCTGGTCTTTTAGTTTTGCTCGATGTTTCCCTCATTGATTTCGGACATGGGTTCTATTTTCTTCGGCGCTTCAAAAAATGTTTTCATAAAGTTGGTTTTGTAAATCCAAATGATCGCGGTTGTAATTCCACCGATGATTAAAAATCCAATGAGTATTATAATGCCATGTTTTACTCCCATGTCGTCACCATCAACAATCCAACCTCTGTAAAAACTGAAAATTTCAAGCAATGCAAGAAATGGTAAAAGTCTGAGGAAAAGTTTAAGTGCCTTTTCTTTTCTGCTAATCATCTGGATGGCGAGAATCAGGATTACCAGGGAAAGTGCTAAGTGTGCCATGTAAAATAAAAAATGCACTTGTCCCGGAACAATGCCGATTGGAACACTATATTTCTGTTGTATCTCATCGAAGTTGCGAATTACAGAGCCAAGAATGCCAAACGAACCCGCATAGCTTGCACATATAATTGCCAGTATGATGGCATGAAATATTTTTGCTTTACTATTTTGACCCTTATCCCGATTGTAATCCCGGGTCAGACCGATTGCAAGAATTACGAAAACAAAAATATTAAAGAGTTTCATTAGTTGTTGATATAGAATTTATGATACTATTCATTTCCGGCACCGTTTTGCAGCTTTGCGTTTTGGCGGATTAGATGCACTAATCTGTCTGAACGCACACTGTTATTAATTGCAACCATTGTTTATATTCCCACTTCCACCGCCATAAAGCAAAGATGCTGTTATGTGACGTTTTTATTGATTGTCTTTTACTAAGTCTGTCTTGATATTGCTCTCGTCAAATACATGCATTGCCCTCCAGTCTACGAGGTATAGATTTTCTTTTGACAGTAATTTTGAAAGGTTGTCAGTTGCAGATTTTAAATTTTCGTCACTGTCTGCGGAGTAGATGCAAAATACCCTTACGTTGTTATTGTCAAGTACTCCATAGTAATTGACGCCATTTACAGAAAAATAAAAACCGTCTTTAACTTGTCCGGCATTATTTTCGAGTCCAAGCCCTTGCATTTTTATTGGTTTGTCCGTCAGGTAGGATTTAAGTTTCGAAAAATCAATTGTCAGAGGCTGAGGAATTAAATCTCTTACGGCAACCTTTTTAAAAGCAGTGTACGTTTCACTTTTGTGAGTATGGTTGTCAAAGATATCTTTGATGTTTTCGATTTCTTTGTCTATGGAGCTTTTTTGATCTTTTGAAATAAATTCAATTTGTCGCCATTCGTCTTCGTGAAAAAATGCACAAATATCCGTTTTGTCTTTGAATTGTGGTAGGGCGTTTTCAAGTGTCGGTATAGTAAAGAGAATACTGTCAGGATCAACAGTCTGGGTAGTCTTGCCCTGGTTTGTTGTCTTATTTTCTGTTTTGCTGTCACCACAACCTAAAAGTCCAAGTAGTGCGCTAATGATTCCCATTGTAAATATTTTTTGTCTCATTGTCGTTTCTTAAAATGGCACATAATGGCAAACATTTTTATTTTCATTCATTCCTTTTCTTTTGCTCCCTTATTAAAAGAGCGAAATTTCCTGTTGAAACAATTCCAACACTGAAGAATATTTTCGTGTTGTCGTTTAGGACAATTTTAAGAATACCCTTATCCAGGTCAATTTCGTATTTGTAGGAATTCATAAGGGACTTCCTTCGGAGAATGTGATCGAAATAATAAATGGTCAGTGCATTGTCCTGAAAATTCCAGATTGTTATATCGTTTTTTAATGAGTCTGTTGGGAAATTTAATTTTCCAAGCGGAATTTCTTTTGAGTTTCTGAAGGTCGAATCATTAAAGGTTGACGCCGATGACCATGTCGAATTGTTTAAATTGTCAAAGAACATTGACTGCGCAAAACAAGAAAGAGCCGATAGCATAAAAAGTAATGTCAAACAGATATGTTTCATTACTGCCCTTTTGAAATCAATTCCATATTTTGTATCAGCAAGCTACCGAAATTATGAAGTCGTTTATACACTCCGACATCTGTGATCTTATTCAATAATAAATTTTTTATACAATATATTTTTGCCATCAAACACTTTCACAAAATAAATTCCGGAAGTGAGGAAAGAAACGTTGATGGTTTGTTGCTTTTCGTTTGTTGCAGGTTCGGTTAAAACATTTTGTCCATGCACATTATATATTTCTGTTTGTAAAATTCTTCCGGTTACACAATGATCAATTATTAATTTGTTTGTGGCCGGAACCGGGTAAATGTTTATAACTGTTCCTGCTTCATTGGTATAAATACCTGTTGACTGACAAAATATTGTTTCCGTACCACCGCTTCCGGTTACTGTTGCGGGGTTACCAACTACACTGCCTGAAGAATCTAAAACTGCAGGTATTGTTGTTACCGTGGCAGGATTAGTTGTAACGCTTGCGGGGTTGCTTTCATTGCAACCACTATGACCAGTGCTATCTGTTTTTACAAGATAAATTTTAGGAAAAAAACTCATGCCGGTTCCTGCAAGTACAAATCCCCCATCCGTTGTTTGCGTGCCAGAACAGCCGAAATCACTGGTCGTGCTGCCCAGGGTCTTTGACCACAATAAATTTCCGCTGGAATCTGTTTTCAGCAAATAGTAATCTTGTAACCCTGCGCCAAAGCTTTCGGTATATCCTGCAACCATGTACCCACCGTCCGGAGTTTGCTGAACAGAATAACCCCAGTCATAATCTGCTCCTCCAAAGGTTTTTGACCAAAGTAAAGTGCCGGTGCTATCTGTTCTGAGCAGGTAAACATCCCAGCTACCAGAACCGAAACTATTGGTGACTCCTGCTATCACATATCCTCCATCCGGTGTTTGTTGAATGGAATGCCCTTCTTCTGAATACATTCCACCGAAGGTTTTTATCCAGAGTAAATTTCCAACCGAATCAGTTTTAACGAGTGAAACATCACGAAAGCCGATTGCATCCATTGCCTGTGCTCCTGTGAGAATATAACCTCCGTCGGTGGTTTGCTGAACGTCAAAGCCCATAAAATGGCCAAATGTTCCTCCAAAGGTTTTTGTCCAGGTTAAATTTCCATTGATATCGGTTTTAATGAGATAAGCAGACCAATCGGTCGTTAAACCAAAATTGCGGGTGTATCCTGCAATTATATAGCCTCCGTCGGTAGTTAGCCTGACCTGTGAGCCATAATCATATAGTGCTCCTCCGAAGGTTTTTGACCAAAGCATGTTTCCAACCGAATCGGTTTTGATAAAATAAACATCAATATCACCTGCACCAAAACTATCGGTGTAACCTATAATCACATATCCACTATCAGTAGTTTGTTGAACTGAATATGGTTCTGAGAGGACAGCGTTTCCTTCATTACCTGCTCCCCCGAAAGTATTGGACCACTGTAATTCTCCATATGCATCAGTTTTCAGTAAATAAATATCGTAGTTACCGGCGCCAAAACTATTTGTAGTCCCTACAATCACATATCCCTCATCGGTAGTTTGCTGAACAGAATAACCAATATCATATACTGCTCCTCCATAACTTTTCTGAAAAGTGATCTGTGCATCAGATATCTGTTGACATAGAAACCAAAGCAATATTGTGACATATGTTTTATTCATTTGAGAAAGTTTAAAGGCTTCAACTCCGGGTTTAGTAAAATTCTTTTACACCCCTGTAAAATCAAATATAACATTTATTCCAGTCCGGTAAAGGGCATTTCGAAGTGTTATGCATCAAAAATATATTTTTGATCCGGTTCAGCAAATGCATTTGTTTCATATTCCGGAAGGTTGCTTGAAAAGGCGCAAAGGTATCCGGCAAACCCGCCAGGTGCAATTAGTACTTCGTGTCTTTTTACGGGTCATGCAACCCTGAAGATGGACTCACCGTCCTGTATCAGCACCGGGGTCCGATATTATCAACAGGGATTAAGTTAACCTTCCACCGAGCCGGGGTTTCCTTCCGGGATTTTATAAATTTTATCGATGATGAAAAAGCTACTATTGCTTGCTATTGCCACACTAAGCTTCGTTCCCACCACGAATGCTTCTCATGTTTTGGGTATGAGTATCACTTATGAATATACCGGAAACGGGAACGACTATATTTTCAAGTTGAGATATTACCGCGACTGCGCTGGTATAGTTGCATCTCCGACTGCCCTGATCGAACTTACCAGCTCGTGTCAACCGGGTTTTAATGTTACCCTGCAACAAGTCAGCTATAGCCAGATTCCGGTGAATCCGTGCGCCGGTATTTTCCTTACTACCTGCCAGGGAGGGACTACTTTCGGTTTTGAGGAATACATATACACCGGTGTTGCCAATGTACCCCCTTGCGCCGATTGGATTGCAAAATCATCAATATGTTGCAGGACCGCCTGGATCACCAACCTGGTTAATCCTGATTTTTATAATCTTTACGTGGAAACAAGCTTCGACAATCTGAATTTTCCTGGAAACAGTTCGCCAGACTTCAATGCAACCCCGGTAAATTACTACTGTGCAGGAATACCTTCTATAAAAGATTACAGTGCCATCGATATTGATGGTGATTCCCTGCATTATGAATTAGTGCCTGTGGAGGATGCTCCCGGAGTAGCGCTTCAAATGACTCCCGGATACACATATGACCAGCCGTTAGCTACTTTTGTTCCGACTTACCTTGACCCTATGAATGGTATGCTGGTGTTCACAGCTTCATCGATCCAGGTATCGTCGGTGGGACTGCAGATCAGCGAATACCGGAATGGGATTCTTATAGGTAAAGTAAAATCTGATGATGAAATAGTGGTGGCCACAGGAATTGCCAACCCGGACACTGTTACCGGAAGAGTTTATGTCGACCACAATTCAAGCGGGGTATTCGATGCCGGTGATCAGCCGTTAGTCAATGTAGTTTTACAGATGATGCCGGGAAACATGTTCACCACTACCTCCGGAAACGGTAAATATGAATTTTTTACTATTGATGGCATTTGGGATATTACCGTACCCAATTCTCCCCAGTACACAACCTGTACTCCGGCGTCGATTAACGTCAACACGAACGGTATTACTTTTTCAGACAACAATGATTTTATCCATGAGTTTGTTACCAATATAAACGACCTTGGGATGACCCTTAACCGATACCATAATCCGGTTCCCGGTCAGTATTACCCAATGTTTATCACGTATGAAAATTTTGGTACCACGATTCAAACGAATATTGAAATTACATTAGTTCTCGATACGTTGCTGGAGTTTGTGAATTCAATGCCTGCTCCCGCAAATATTTCCGGTGATACGCTGACCTGGACATTCCCGTCGTTGTTCCCTTTTATGTATGACAATATTAATATTTTAACGAAAGTTGATTCGATGGCAACAATAGGTGCCCCGGTTTATTGTTCGGCAACCCTTTTACCTGTACTTAATGACACCACTCCATCAAACAATTCCGATTTCATTAATGATATTGTAGCAGCATCCTATGATCCGAATTACAAAGAAGTAGTTCCGGCAGGAGATGTAGACCTGTCATTTATTTCATCACAAGACTGGTTAACATACACAATCTATTTTCAAAACCTGGGAACCGCACCGGCTCAGATGGTATACATTTCGGACCTTCTTGATCCGGACCTGGAATATGCATCATTGGAATTTGTATCTTCCAGCTACCCATGTGCCATGACGTTATCAGGTGCCAACGAGCTTGAGTTCACATTTACCGGTATCAATCTTCCTGCAGCCAGCGTTAATGAACCCGCCAGTCATGGTTTTGTGGAATATCGCATCCGGCCAAAGTCTACGTTGTTGCCCGGAACGTACATCACCAATAATGCAGGTATCTATTTCGATTTTAATACTCCGGTTTATACCAACCTGGTGCATAATAAAGTGGTGACGTCAGTGGGTATAGAAGAAAATGCCGGCAACGGAGATCAGATCACGGTTTACCCGGTTCCTGCTTCCGATTATTGCATACTGGAATTAAACGCTGCCGGATCCCGTGAAGTTGAAATTGAAATCTATAACCTGATGGGATTGTTAGTTAAAAAACATACTCAAAAATTAGACAATGGAATTAACCGTGTAACTATTCCGGTCGCGGAGCTTTCTAATGGCAACTATTTTATTAGTGTTACTGGAAATAATGGAAAGCTTGTTTCAAAGTTCACTGTCGTGAGATAATGATGTAACGAATATACGAATAGACTTCGCCTTACGAATCTACGAATACAGTTTGTTTCTAATTCGTAGATTCTCCATTTTTTGTACAATTGTAAATTACTGTAACAAGCAAAATAAAATATGATGCAGATGAACTATATATTACAGCATCTGCTATTCTTTTTTTAAAGAAATTAATTAGTCCCATTTAGAATAACCAGGTTGACGCGGAATTTAAAACGGAGACACGGAGGGCCACGGAGAGTTCTTTGTAACTCCAGGTAGTTTCACAGTAATTAATTTTCTAATAAGAACAGTAAATAATATTTAGTTTTGAATCGAATAAATATACTCTATTCGGTTTTCTCTGTGCAACTCCGTGTCTCTGTGTCTCTGTGTTAATCAGATCCGACCTGACTGTTCCTTTTTTAAGTCTCTGCTAATTTTCTGCTTTATTCAGCACCGTGAATTTTTTAATTGTACAGTCGCTGCCGTTATAAACCCTGAGAAAATAAATACCGCTGCTGTAGCCCGACATATCAATTCCTAACCGGCCACTCTGAATAGTGGAGTAACTGCGGGTCTGCGTTCTTCCATAAATGTCACATATTTCAATCTTGTCTATACCGCCGCTATAGCTGATATAAAGAAAATCTGTAACGGGATTTGGGAACACTTTCAGTTCACCCGATTCGGCGGAGGGAATTCCTGTAGGTATTGAAGCAACTACATTGATATCCACTAATGCCGCATTTTCGGAGGGCCGCTCCAGGTAATTCGATTCGCAGTTTGTATTCGTACAACCTGAAGCATCCGTAATGGTAAGACAAATTGTATAAAATGCGGCAACAGGATAAGTGTGTGATGGATAAGCACCAGTGTTTGTAGTGCCGTCACCCCAATCCCAGAGGTAATTTAACGGAGGTGTTCCCGTTGCCTGGTTTATGATCCAGTAGTGATGCAACATTGCAGTATCGGGCACGAGCGTAAATGCCGCGCCACAGGCATCCGCATCATTTAGCATGGCAACATAGGTGTTGGGATAGCTGTTATTCAGCATCAGGTAATTGGTCCCGAACGCCACCGAATCATTGACGAAAGTTCCTGTTACCGAAACCCTGCCAGCATCATCGCATGCAACTCCGAATTGCTTATAGCCCCACGATCCGGGCATATACGTACCACCGACGTTTGTTGCCCATTCAACATTTCCGGCAGGTTGGTACTTCACAAGGAACATATCGGAGTAGAAATATTGATCGATGATCAGTGTTGTGTCATTGCCGAATATAATTGAATCGCAATCAAAATAACCAGTTGCATACGCTTCGCCCGAGGAATTTACTGCAAGATCAAATCCATATACATTACCAGTGCCTGTTTCACGTCTTGCCCATTGTACTAAGCCAGCGGGATTGTATTTCACTACGAGCATATCGCGGAAACTTTGTGGAGAACTCACCAGCTCCTGTGTATCGACAAAAATGGTATCGCTTATACAGGAACCTATGGCAAAGATATTTCCAAATGCATCAGCTGCTACGTCATAAAAGTAGCTGTCATATCCCTGTTCGGTGAGCAGAACCTGCCGGGCCCAGTTAAGATTTCCGGTAGAATCATATTTTGCAACAAAGAGCTGATCATGATTGACGCCATACGGACTGACCAAAGATGTGGTGCCGTTAAAAATTAAAGAATCGCTCCAATATACTCCGCTAATTATGGCGTTACCAAACGCATCACCTGTCACCGCAGTTGGCCACTCGTAATCAATTCCTCCTGCTTTAACTGCCCAAAGAATCATTCCGTTGACATCCATTTTCATCAGGTAAATATCTTCCGTACTGGGATCGGTATTAACCAGTACTGATGATCCCAGAGTAAGTGAATCTGCGTCAAAGGAACCGGTCACCCATAAATTGCCATGCTGATCCACATCTGCTGATTCCACCCACTCATTGGAGGTTGAACCGGCAGATACCACCCAGAGTATATTTCCATTCGTATCGTATTTTACTACACAAATATCCTGGTTGGGTGCACTGGTGTTGTAAAGAATTGTGCTGCCGAACACAACTGAATCCTCGCTAAAAGTTGCAGCGATAAATAAATTTCCCGAAGCATCGGTCGCAATTCCACGTGGGATATTCATTCCAAAACCGCCATCCACCCTTGACCAGATTATGGTTCCTGCCGTATCGTATTTTATCACATAGAGTCCCCCTCCCGGACTTACATAAGAGGAAGCGCCAATGGTAATGGAGTCGCCATAAAAAGCTCCGGTAGCATATATGTAACCCGCATCATCGGTTGCAATTGTCCATCCTTCAATATCCGCTCCGGATGAATAATTTGCCATTTCCGTGGTCCATTGCCATTGCGGCGCTTGTGCATTTATTGATAATGGAATCCAGCTCATAAAGCAGATTACAAACAGGCATGATAAATTTTTCATGATGAAATATTTTTTAATATTCGTGCGCCACAACCAATTTACCATAATGGAATTCTGCTTGTGTATTCTTTAATGAAAAGTAATATACTCCGGCATCAAGCCCGGTGATGTTATAATTATATTGAAGATTTCCCGCTGGTATTATGATCGAGTCAACTAATTCACCCAGTGTATTGAAAATTGATAATTGCAACGGGGTTTCAGGAATAGTTGTCCATGAAAAATTAACCTGTTCTTTCGCAGGATTGGGATAGACGTGAATTTTATTTTCCCGCATTTCATTTAATCCACTCACAAAACCGGGATCAATAATAACGGAGTCGCCTCCGAAATTGAGAACAACGGTAGACTTGCTGTGTGTAATGGCTGTAATATTATTGGGTACAATAAAGAGTACCTGGGGTGATGTCAGTGAATTTACGGCGTTAAATGAGAATGATAGTACATTTCCATATCCATTTCTATTCAGGTGATCGATGCCTGTGATTCCAAAAATGAGTTCTCCGGAGGATCCAAAATATTTTTCCAGTTTGATCATATCATTTCCGATGCTGCCAAAAAAAGATCCGGCATACGATACTGCAAAACTGTTACTATCAACCAATGAAGGATCACTCATTGAAATATGGAATATGAGGCCGTAGATACTGTCGATGGGAACGGAAATATTTCCCAGCTCCATTTCAAACGTAACTTGTTCACCCAGGCCAATGGTATCCTTATTGGCAACAGTCGCCAATTGCGCAACCAATGAAGATGGGTTATTAAAATTATTTCCAGTCCGGAGAGGATGGGTGAGGTTAAAATTCAAAGCAATAGCCGAGGTGTCACTTGCATTAATAGTTCCATCACCATTACAATCGGTATGTTTCCGATCGGGGAAGGTATAATTAAAAACACTCGAGGTCCAGCCCCACGACTTGTGTCCCATCCATAAGTTGCTGATGCTATCTCGAGCAAATCCTGAAGCACCATAATTCAGCCCGACAGTTAACAAATCATTCATATCGACCAATCCCGTTTTGTTGGCATCACCCGGCCATACAGAATCGGTCAGGTTTTCAAATTCATCAGCACCGATATCGGGAGTGGCATCACGAATTTCGCTGTCGAAATCATCAGTAATAGCCGCTAACGGCAACCCGGTGTTCTTTAATAAAAACTGCCCGGTATGTAAATCACCAAACGAAATGAAAAGCGGATCATAATCGAATGAATTTGCATCATTGCCTGTCAACTGCCAGTCGGAGAGAAATGGATAAACTGTATTGCCGATTCTTACTAAACCGGTGTCGTTACTATATAAATTATTATAGTCAGATGTAAAGGTTGAGTTTACGCAATATAAAGCAGGACCGAAAGCAAAATGCGCGAATATATTATTCCTGATATCGATGGAATCCGAATTTACCAGTTTGCATGGAGTATCGAATACATAAGTATAGGGATCCCATAAAGCAATGTTGTTATTATAGATTTTAATATTTGAAGAAGCATTCAGAAGAAGTCCGAGGACATCATTTGGCGTACCGGCTCCGCACATGATAAAATTATTAGAGATAAAGATTTCGTTCCCTATTGGTGGATTGCAAATATCAAAGCGGAGTACCTTATTGCGGAAACCAACAAATTGATTTTTTGAGAATACACCTCCAGAATTACAACTCGAAATATATGCGGAAGTGCTCAATGCTGAATCCGCTGTTATATAATTTTCTGTAACCAGGAAATTTTCAAGTTCAGAAATCTGTAAGCTTCCAAATGTTATAATATTATTCTTGATTACAACTCCGCCAGCCTGGCCAGCTACAGTTGATCCATACAGCTGGATACCCTGGATGAGCACATTATTTGAAAACTCATTGTTCCGGAAAACGGAATCGATACCAACACCATAAATCGAAGGACCTTTGATGGTGAAGTAATAACAATCAATCACACAATTTTTAATGGAAACATACTCACTCCCGTTAATCAGGTAAAATCCTTCCTTTAATGAATTGTTATTTGTTGGCATGCAATGCACGGTCAGCTTTTCGAAAGTGATATGATCGGTGCCGTCCAGTTTAATAGCCCATTCCTGGGAGCTGCCGGTCAGGGGATTGATAACAACCGAGGTGCTGTCGCCTGATTCCGAAGTAAACCGGATGGTATTTGTAGCCGAAGCACCCGCAATAACAGGAATGGTTAGTTGCTCGGGATAACTACCATCGCGTATCAGAAAATCGACGCTGCCACAAACCCCATTGGTTATCAGCGCACTCACAGCGTCGTTAAGTAGAATATAATCAGGCGATATGCCGCCAATTGTATATGTACCGTTCAGGCATTGAGCTGGTGCAATTTTCACATGTGTGAAGCAAAGTGCCAGGATAAGTAGAAGTGATTTACCAGGTGACATCGGGGGGTATTTTACTGAAAAATAAGAGAAAAATGGGAAATAAAAAAGTAGTTGGCAGTTGACTCGCTGGCGAATGCCACGATGTCATCCCGATCGCCTTTGTGCGTGTCGGGAAGGCGGTCGGCAGTCCTAAGTTTGTACTAAATATTGAAATGCCGTGTAGACCTTTTATTTTTTAGTCAACTTGTATTTTATATGGGTCGTCAGTTTGGAAGGAATGACTTCACTGATTTCAATATCATAAATATCTTTATTAATATTTTCAAACAACCGGATGCCACTTCCTAATATTATTGGGGAAATATGAATGCAAAATTCATTAACCAGTCCGGCGTTCAGATATTGCTGAATGATATTACCGCCACCCTGAATTCTGACATCTTTACCTTTCGCAGATATCTTTGCTTTTGCCAAAACGCTTTCAATGTTTTCATTGGTGAAATAAAAAGTAGTTGATCCCTTTTGAACCCATGGTGCTCTTTTTTCATGTGTCATAACAAACACATCAGTTTTGTATAAATCCTCCGGCCAGTTTGATTCGCCTTCTTCAAACATTCGCTTCCCCATGATAAATGCGCCTGTTCTTGCGACAACTTCTCTGATAAGTTCGCCATCGGGTCCATCTTCACTTCCGCCTTCCGTTCCAAGATATTCCCAGAATGCTTTTTGTGCAAACATCCAGTTGTGAATTGTCATGCCGTTGTCCCCAAGCGGGTTTTGAGGGCTGCGGTTTTCACCTGCCATGTAACCATCAAGTGAAAGGGCGATGTCAAAAATTACTTTGCTCATAATATTTCTATTGAGTTAAATTTAACGTTGAACGGTTACTCCGATGATTACTCCGAAATCCCCGTCTGTTTGTATCCAGTTTTTTTCCGGTAAGTAAGTTCTTGAAACAAAACCGTCGAGATACAATGCGTTCTTACAACCAAGATCTTTAAAATATTTTGCAAAGTCATAAAAATTGATCTGATCCTTCGACATTGCAAAAACAATTTTGTTATCAGGAAGAATGCCAACACCGTTTCTGATATTCAGGTTGGTTGATCCTTCTTTAAAAGCAGAATGGATTTCTCCGTTAATAACCAGCATGGGTCCTGATTGTGTTGCAAAAGTTATTTTCCCGTTGTCCGTAAAGCCAGTCGTCTCCGTAATTATAGCCTGACTGTCTTTTGTGATATAGAAAACACCATTGGGTTTCAGGTAAAAGTTTCCATTCCCCGAAGAAGTATCCAGTGGCACTAAAGTTTTTTGTTGCTGAATAAAAAGTCCTTGCGGAGAATTGTCAAGCCGGAACATCCCGCCATTCATCGCAAATATGAGGCGCTTATTTTTTCCCTCCAGCCAGGTTTTTAAGTTTTGAATGCTCTTAAAGGAAATTTCATTTTCGTCGCGCCAGTAAAACTGAATATCCTGCGATTTTGAATCAACTGTATAGCTTATAAATTTATCATCTATAGCAACCTGGTTTACTGCAAAAGAGATCAGGCCAAATATTGTCAGCCCTAAAAATCCGAGAACGAAAATAAATTTGCTTCTAGTCATGTCGCTTAATTAAGCAGGATGCCAGGTTTTCAGGTGGGAACGATTTGCAGGAAAATCAAAAGTGTGATTACTTATAACCAATATTTTCAGTCAGTTCAATTTTACTCCTCATAAAATTCCCGGAACCCCTGCCGGCTAATTTACCATTTTCATCAAATAAGGTTGAATCTGCAATGAATAAATTATTTGATTTGAATTTAAGTTCGCCAACAGACTTTATTATTCCACTTGAAACCGGCCTCAGTAATTGAACATTGAATGAAACGGTATAAACAAAAATATCCTGTACAATTGAATTTACTGCAAAGAAAGCCGCATCATCCAGCATTTTGAAATAAACGGAACCATGCATCGCATTTGCTGCATGGAAATATTTTTCTGTAACCGGCAAAGTAATCTCTGTTTTTCCTTCCGAAATATTTATGGTAACCCCCTTATATATTTCACGATTAAACGAAGCAGACAAATACATTCGTTCCAGTTTTCTATAATGAGTTTCCATTTCTGTCATAACATGTTCCATAAAAACGATTCCTTAAAAGGATTTCTCATCAGCTGAAGGGCCATAAATTGACGGTACCAGGATATCATTTAACCGCATATAAACTGTCATTTGTCCACGATGATGTACCCAATGATTCAATGTGGAACTTATATTTTCAATCAACGGTGATTTGAAAAGGACCTGGTCTCCGTTTTTCAATACAAATGGTTTGGATAAATTTTCAATCGTAAGATCACGAAAGGCTTGCTTTGTACCAGCTACATTTTCGTCAAAATGGCTTAACATTTCACTGGTAATCTTTGCCTGGAAATGTGTGAATGTTTGAAAATCAATTTCACCGATTTTGATCATTGCTGTAATCCATTTGGGAATTTCAGCAACAAGTAAAGTAAGATAACCAAGGGTCATTGATTTTTCGTGGGGCTTCCAGTCGTAAAGCTTTTCCGGAATTCTTTCTAAACATTTTCGGGTGGCAGGTATTTCTGCCTCAAACTCTGAAGTGAATTGGGTAACAATAGTAGGGTTCATGTTTATGATTTTTATTTTGCCTTTGTTTCAGCAATGATTTCATTAAGTTCTTTATCGTTGAATAACTGCGTCCTTGTACAAATATTTGTCCAGTAGACATTTTGTCCGTTCGGATACTCGAAGTTGTTGTTAATTTGTCCGAAGAATGTTTTATTGCTTCCGTAAAGAATGTAATTGTTTCCAACTATAAACTCGTTGCCGCAATCGCCACCACCAACTCCGGTGTAAATAGTTATGGTGTCTGTTGTATTTTGCCCTTTGAAACGTTGCCCGATTACAACCTGGTACTTTGCAATTGTATGTGAGTAGGGAAATGAATTGTATTCTGAAGCGTTCGGCTTTAATAACCTCACTTGTTCGGAGTCGGTTACCGTTACAAATTCTTTGCTGATCACGATGCCGACCGCAACAAGATCTGAAGTTTTTATACTTTCCTTTACAGTTGATTCTCCAACACAACTGCAGGCTGCTGACCAATTGGTTTGAAGCAATATTGCCAATATGATCAAAAGCTTCTGTCGCATTAAAAGGTACTTAAAATTCGGTGAAAGGGCTACTAATTTAATAAAAATAAAGAAAATAAGGCGGGGTTTGAGCAACACCGACAGAGATATGTCGGGTCATTGTGAAAAAACCTTTGACCGGAATGAAAAATCAGTTTGCCGGTTCAACTATCTTCCAATACGAATCTTTCCGGATAATTTTACCTTTATGAAATTCCCAAAGATCACAACCTCTGACTTTTAATTTAATTCCTGAAGTTGTTGTTCCTGTAAGGGTCCATTCGGATACTCCCCGGCTGCTATCAGCAGATATCCAATGCCTGTCGTCACCATAATGAACATCCGGAATGCCTTTGAAACGAGCGGCAAGACCTTCCCTCACCTGGGCTTTTCCGATAAAACGTTGTCCGAATGGTTCAGTGCCTCTCGGAAAATCAAAGGAACAATCATCAGAAAAATATTCCATGATAGCATCCAGGTCATGCCGGTTGAATGCATCGAGCACTTGTTTCATTGTATCTATGGTTACTGACATTTGAGATGAGTTGGGTTTCATTGTATCTTGCTTACTGTTGCAACTAAAAATAGCACTTAATAAAAATAGTTTTATCGCCAGGACTATTAAATTCTTTTTCATCAGTTGATCCACTGGTGATTTAAGCTGGTCTTAACTTAATTCATACTATTCCTTAACAAGTTTTCCGTATTCTATGCTTCCATCCTTGAATCTGACATCATAAAAATAAATTCCACTGGCCAGTGTTCCGGTGTGTAAGGAAATATTATTGTTAAAGGATTGTTGGAGCACAGTCCTTCCTCTTTTATCATAAATACAAACTTCTGAAAATTCGTTTGTGTTCGCCGTAACATGCAGCATTTCAGAAAACGGATTCGGGTAAATATTTACAGCAATGGAAGCAACATCCATATCCGGGATACCGGTAAACAGGCACGTATCCGGATTGTATTCCCATAAATCCTGGAAACTGGATCCGGGCCCACTCATACCAGTGCTCAAATATCCCTTGCATTCTATAGCAAAACCGGATGCATAAGCTCTCGCCATCGGGAAAGATGCTTTCTGTTGCCAGGTATCATTTGCCTGGTTCCAAACCCACCAGTCTGTATAAAATGTAGTATTTTGATTAGTTCCTGTTCCGATATAAATCCGGTCACCTATAACAAATCCGGTAGCAGCATGCCGCACAATTCCGGGCAGGTTCGATTTTTGGATCCATATATTTGAAGCCTGATCCCACTCCCAAAAATCGTTGTATTGCGTAAATGGTGGATTTGTTGCTCCGGTTCCTGCATAGCCTTTATTGCCAATGGAGAAGCCAATGGCATATTCCCGCACTCCTCCTCCGAAATCCGCTTTCTGTGTCCAGGTGTTGTTACTTTGATTCCATTCCCAAAAGTCGTCAAGCACGCCGTTATTATTGTAACCTGTTCCGATATATCCCATTCCTCCAATAGAAAAACTAAATGCTCCCACCCTGGGTGTTCCTCCGAAAAGAGATTTTTGGGTCCATGAATTAGTAACCTGATCCCATTCCCAGAAATCGTTATAGAAATTAAATCCGCCATCCATGCCGGTTCCAATATATCCTTTGCTCCCAATGGAAAACCCCACGGCATATCCCCTTGGTATTCCCGAAAATGTAGCTTTTTGAGTCCACAAATCTGCAACAGGATCATACTCCCAGAAATCAGCATTACCGGCACCCGTCCATCCTGTTCCTAAATAGCCTTTGGTTCCAATAGAAAAGGTAGCTGCTAAATACCGGTTTGTTCCGGGGAAATTTGCTTTCTGTGTCCACGTTCCCTGGGCTATCAAGTGTTGGAAGGCCATGATCATTATCACCAACAGCGTAAGTTTTAGTTTCATGGTTTTTATTTTTTAGTTATACACTTGCCAGCAGTAACTCTATTCTTTAATTAGTTTTCCGTATTCAGTTCTTCCATTATTAAATCTAACAAACAAAATAGAATTAATAAGATTAATCGTTGCATTATATTAGTAAAGATTGGTCAGGTTTAGTCAGTTGAATTTCTGATGGAGGAAATCTTACAACCAACTATTTTCAGCGGTAGATTTTCGGATAACGATTCCGTATTTGATTACGACGGGTCAGATCATTAAATGTACATAAGCTGACTCACATTACCAAATGTCAATCGAAAAAGAGAATGCTTACATTCTCATTTATACAAATGAAGGCTCCCGGCAATTTTAAAAACAAATTTTGAGTTCAGCAGCCAATCAGCTTCTTCAATAAAATCTTTAGTTACTTCTTCGTATTCAACAAGGGATTGGAAATTTTCTATTTTGTCAATGAATTTAATTTCAAACCCCTTTTCATCAATTCCTTTCGGCGCAATATCCAAAGCTTCATGAATAGTTTTCGCCTTGATCATGATATTAGTCCATGCTCCTTTTGCGCGGAAGTTATCATCTACGCCATTACTTTCAACCAGGTCTTCCAAAACCAAACCTTTTTTAGCAACGATTTGTACGAATGCAAGCCATATTTTGGAATAGTCAGTCTTTTTATTTTGTTTCATAGCTGCGTTCACTAACAGTTTATTTTCTTTATATATAACTAGAAAAAAAAATTACCACGGAGACTCAGAGACACTTAGTTTCACGGAGGCCTCTGTGGCCCTCTGTGTCTCTGTGCCTCCGTGGTAAATTAGACCCGACTTTGTCAAGCCTGAGGTCAGTTCTAATCCAGGTATATAGAGTATTCTCATTGTTTGATAAACTTCTGAACTTCATCTCCAGCCTTAACAAAATAAATTCCTGGTGAAAGAAAGCTCACATCCAGTTGAATATTTTCTTCTGTATTGCTAAGTAAGGATTTCTGAAACACAACTTCTCCCATCAGATTCAAAATAGATAAACTGTGGCAATTATTTCTATTGACTGTAACTAATCCCTGTGAAGGATTAGGATAAATATTCATAAAACTGTTTTCTGTAAAATTGTTGCTGACCGATGTGGCTCCATTACAAAGTTCAATATATAAGACCTCACTGTTACCCCAGGTAGGAAGCACTATGGTCTGATTGAAAAGATTATTCTGACTATATTCTCCGATCAGGTAAATATTATTCTGCTGGTCAAAAGCCATATTTGCAGGAACCGCATTGGTGCTTTGGATTATCCGTACCCAATCAATACTTCCGTTTATATTAAAACATGCAATATAAATATTGGTTCCGGGTGATGTGTATGTTATCCCATCAAGGAGAATTGAACTATTAAAAACCCCCATTCCAAAGTATTTATTATTAAACTTTTTAAAATCGGTAAATAAATTATAGGTATTATTTGAAATAGTTTTTGTCCAGATGGTATCACCGTCCTGGTTATAATTTATCTCCTTAGCAGGTGAATTCTGAACTACAATAACTGAGCTGGTATCCATTACCACTTGCTGGTTGAATGTTTTGCTGGTATCTGATGCTTCAGCCCATACAATGTTTCCGTTTAAATCATATTTCGCCAGGAAACCATTTGAATATACCGGGCTGTTTAATGCTACTCCATTTCCAAAATCAGCATTCAAACCAAACCAGCCTGATACGAAAATATGATTGTAATTATCATAGTTTAGTGAATTTGTTACATTGCCTGTTGTATTAGGGCTTGTGGTAATACGCCTGGCCCATTGCGCCTGGTTTTGCATATTAAATTTCGCAAGGAAACTGTTTGTCTGTCCAAGACAATTCATGGATATACTCCCAAAATTTATAACTCCAACAAAACTTCCTGCCAGGTAAACATTATCATAGCTGTCAATATCCATGTCATAAATATAAGCGTATATATGTCTGCCAGTACTTACAAAATTAATTAGTGATCCTGTAGAAGCATCGAACCTGGCGATAAATAAATCACCACTGGAAAACGCGTTTGCTATCGTATCAAAATCCGCATTTAATGACTGGCAGGTTCCTGCCATAACAAGCTGACCGGAATGGTCGATACGAAGTATAGGAGGGAAGTATGCAAAATACTCGTCATCATTATTAAAAAGTGTTTTTGCCCACAGAATTGTTCCGCCCGAAGACATTTTACAAATAAACTGACCGATGGAATCGGTAGTTAAACTAAATGCACCCAATTGAATGGAATCTGTAAATATGCCAGTGAAATAAACGTTCTGAGTGGAATCTGAAATAATGGACTGTCCTTTATCTTTATATACACCACCATATCCTTCGTAAATATCGTTTACACATTGAGAAGAAACGGAAAAGCAGGATAATAATAAAATAATTAAAAATATATTTTTCATTCTCAAGTTATTTGTCAAGTTGATAAGGATTTGTGACCGAAAAAAATTTAATGGTTGTATTCCTTGATAATTTTGCCTTGCTTTAGTAAACCCATTTTGTTTCTCACTTCATAGACGTAAATACCTTTTGAAAGTTGCTCAACATTTATTGAAACAGACCTTGTAAATTCCTGGTGCAGTAATTTTCTTGAAGCAATATCATAGAGAATGATTTCTGAAGTTTCATTATTCCTGACTGAAATATTTAACTTATCTCGCAATGGGTTGGGATAAATATTTACTTCAACAGTTTGCGCATGCTCTTCCAGTGATGTAAAACAAGGAGTGCTGCAGGGAGTAAGGCATACATCGTCAATATAGATATAAGCATATGGCCATTGAACCAAATTGTTTATCAGGATTGTGCTGGTGGCAGTATCACTCTTAAAATTACCTATAATTAAATATTGTTCACCGCCACTTGCAACAAAATTACCTGAAACCAAAGTCCAGTTTAAAGTATCTGGTAAATTGCCTGTTGGATTATGTATTTGCGGAGTAAATGGTAATGGATACCAATTATTTATCCCGCTTATGGCAGTATCGGAAAAATAAACCTGAATATCATCCGAAACAAATTGCATTGAATTTGCAGCATTAATATACATTTCAAATTGGTAACAATTATTTGCAACAAGCATTGATGTCAAAGGAGTTTCAATATATTCACGAATATCAGGGATATTATTGGCCCATAGTGCAATACCACTAAAAGCTACACCGCTATGAGATTGTTGATATCCATTATAAGTATTTGGGACATTTAAGTTACCCGATGCACATTGATTATAATAATCAGGTGAACCACCGGGAGGCCATAGTGCCGGATTAAACCAGTATAAAGAAGAGTCAAGTTGCCCTGCTGTAAAAGCAACGGGACATCCGGAATATTGTTCAAAATCCCCATTCGGAACCAGATTCTGAGCAGAACAAATTCTGCAGGAAATTAAGAAAATGATCAAACAAGTCTGTTTATTCATAATATAATTCTCATTCTGATCAATCTTTTCATTCTTTAACAATCTTACCTTGTTTTATTAATCCCTTTTTGTTTCTCACTTCGTAGATGTAAATACCTTTTGAAAGTTGCTCCACATTTAGTGAAGCAGAGCTTGTAAATTCCTGTTGTAGTATTTTTCTTGAAACAATGTCGTAAAGAATAATTTCTGCAGGTTCATTGCTGATGTTTGAAATATATAATCTATCGCTCATTGGATTGGGAAAAATATTTATTACATCAGGTGGGGTTTGTTCATTGATTGATGTAAAACAGGGAGTGGTGCAGAGAGTGAGGCAAACATCATCAATGTACACATAAGTAAAATTTGTTGCATTCTGGTTATTGTAATAAATTGTATCTGTCATAGTATCGTTTACGAAATTTCCGATTATAATAAAACGTTCTCCGCCATTAGCAATATAATTTCCACTTACCAATGTCCAGTTTAAGGTATCGGGAGTGTTCCCCGGAATATTACTAATTTGAGGAGTGTAAGGAAGTAATGTGGGAGAACCGGGAGCAATTCCGGAAATTACGGAATCTGAAAAGTAAACACCTATGTTATGGGCGGTATAATCGGATTCATCACAAAGATTTATGTACATATTAAAATCATAGCAAGCTCCTGCAATTAGGGGCATGGAGAGTGGAGATTCAATATATTCCCTATAATTTTGAAGAGAAGGAAATAAACGATGAATCCCGGCATACCCTAACCCACTGTGTGCATTTTGGTAACCAAAATAATTATTTGGAACACCTACGCTGGAAGTAGTTCCACATTGATTATAATAATCAGGAGAAGAAGTCATATTAGAAAATGGGTTTATCCAGGGTATTGCATAACTGAGATTACCCAGTGCAGTAGGACACATCGTATATCCTTCAAAATCGCCATTAGGCACCAGGTTTTGTGAATTACAAATGCTGCAGGAAACAGAGAATAAAATCAAACAAAACAGTTTTTTCATAGTATAAAATTATTGCTGGTATTTTAAGTGTTTTCAAAGCTAATAAAAATATCAGTCCCCTGGAAAAATTTGTCAGGATTGTTATGTTTTGAGCAAGGTTTCCGAATTTGTTACTCTGTAATATCTTCTTGTATCACGCCAGAAATTTCCGAATGTCTGTAATAATGGCAACTATAAGAATCAGGATAATTGCAGCGTAAAAGAAATTACCAAAAATTCCAAAAAATCTTTTGGAAGAATTTTTCAGGCCGTATTGTGATCCTCTGACACCCAGATACAGTCCCCTGAAACTGATCGCACCTGAAATAAAAATCGGTACGGCTATAAAAAAATCCAAAATCTGATGAAAAGCCTCATTGAATACGGGTTTGAATAATAATGAAATCAGTGATAATGCAAAGAGTGAAGTTGATATCTTAAAGATTTTATACGAAACTACTATGTTGTCAGTTGCCATATAAATCAGTACTATTCTTTTCCCATGAACATTATTTCCACTATTGTCTTATTTTGAATCTGCGGCTGTGGTCTGCCCTGCGGAGTTTAACATATTTAATCCTGCCTTTGCCAATCCATTTTCAGGATATTCCTTCAAAGTCTGCTCATAATATTCTTTTGCTTTTATTCCATCCCCAAACTGGCTGTAACAAAATGCCAGGTTACATAAACCCGACTCACGGTAACTCATTCCGGATACACTTAAGAGTGTTAAATAGCGATATTTATCCACCCATCTGTTTTTTGTAAAATAAATAATACTCTGTTCGAAAAAGGGGATTGCTTCTTTGAATTTATACTGTTTAACCAGTCTTATTCCCTGTCTGTGTTTTTTCGCTATTAAATTTCTAAGTCCGATTGCCAAAATTGCCCAGGTCAATGCCGCCATTAAAAATGGATCGCCGAAATCAATCTCCTGGTATAAGAGATATAACAGCCAAATGATGATAATTTGTGGAATAAACGCATACCATGAAATTAGTCTTGTTACCGGTACTTTGGAAGCCATAATTTATAAGTGGTTTTGTTTTGTTTATGCGATGTAAAGGGGATTAATAGCTTTGTTCACGATAAGTTTGTTCATCCAGTTTTCGATTCCGGACAGGCAGGGGATTACAGATTCCAAGGATGCAGCACCGGGATAGATTACAGATGTATTAGTTCTAATCATCTGTAATCTGTAATCATATCCCTTGTACCAGGACTAAGAATCTGTAATCCCATGCCATCCCTTGCACCAGGACTAAGAATCTGTAATCCCATGCCCCGGTTTTTGATTTTCGTACATAACCAATCCAGGCAAGTCCATCATGATCAGAGCCGTTCTTCTTTTCGATATAATACAATTCAGACTTCATTGAAATTTGATAATTGCCGGTGACGAAAGATAAAGATTTTCCTTTTACACTCCTAAATGAAAAAAACTTTGCGAATACTGGTCAGGGTCTGGATTATTTTGGAATTTTTAATTCCCACTCCCAAACTTCACCATCTTCCGGGTCATTAACAACACCAATAAATTCAAAATTATTTTTTTCAAGTATGCGGGTTGAAAAGTTTTTTTCCGGAAGTGTTCTTGCGGTGATCCGGACCGCTGGGTTAGTTTTCAGGGATAAATCAACCAGGCATTTACAAATCTCTGCACCAATTCCACGATTCCTGTATTTCTCAAATGTCCCGTATGCTATTTCTACCGTTCCGTTTACAGGCGGGCCTTTGAAAGCCGCATTTCCGACTAAAATTTCATTTTGTTTAGCATAATAACAAATCCAGGGTGGTTCAAATTCAATCTTTTTATAGAAGTCAACAGTCATCTGAAGGGTTTCCTGGCATAAAGGATTGTTGGCAAATTCATCATTGTCTTCAATTCTTTTATTTATTGGAATCAGTTCCATCACAAGTCTACCGTTATGAAATTCTGTTGGATCAATTCTTCACAATTTTCCCAAACTTAATCACACCTTTATCATTTCGCACTTCGTAAAAATAAATCCCTTTTGTAAGCTGTTCTGTATTTATTGAGGTTGAGCCTTCAAATGTTTGAGTAAGAAGTTTTCTTGCTGCAATATCATAAAGAGTCATTTCAACCGGTTCTTTTTCGACTGATTTAATATTTATTTCGTTTTCAAAAGGGTTCGGAAAAATATTTATTATTTCCGTATGTGTGTTTTCATCGACTCCGGTGCAGGGAGTAAGCGAAACATCATCGTATAAAATATAAGTAGTCCAATTTGGACCTGTGGGATTAT
This sequence comes from Bacteroidia bacterium, assembly GCA_025450095.1. The sequence goes on from JANWID010000033.1 coordinate 23,132, forward strand.
AGAATGAGGTGTCAGTTGTGAGGTCATCATTAAAATTTCCAATAATAAAAAAACTTTCACCGCCAGTTGCTGTAAAATTTCCACTTACTAAAATCCATTCCAATGTATCGGGCGTGTTTCCCAAAGTATTATTTATTTGAGGAATGTATGGTAGCGGTGTATAATAGGGGACATTGATAATGAGTGTATCAGAAAAATATGCACCAATCGTAGATAAATTATATTGTGAAAAATCGGATAGATTCATATACATTTCAAAGTGATAACAGTCGCCGGCAGAAAGCGGTGATGAGAGCGTGCCTTCCAGGTATTCTCTGACTCCACTAAAAAATGCATGAAATACATAACCTCCGCCATAACCTAACCCACTTTTTGGATATTGATATGTGCCATAATTCAGAGGAATTCCAACATTAGCAAGTGAACATTGATTGTAATAGTCTGGTGTCCCATCGGCCGGCCGATACCAAAATAATGCTGAATCGAGTTGACTTAAACCAGTAGGGCAGCTGGAATATAGTTCAAAATCGCCGTTTAAAACTAAATTTTGGGCTTCGCATGTTCTCGTTATGGAAAACAGTAAGACAAAATAAAATAGTTTTTTCATGGAAAGTTGAAATAATTATTAATGGTCAATGTTTTTCCCCGGTTAATAAAGATAATGAAAAATATTGGTGTTGAAAAAATTTCATCGGCTATTATGTTCCCGATTCTCCTCCCGCAAGGTGGAATCATCTCCGACTTAAAATTCTACTGCGGGAGGATTTGGATAGAATTTATTTTCTACCAAACTGTCGTCCCTACGGGACTTACATGTAATTGATCCGGTTTCTTTCTACCAAACTGTCGTCCCTGCGGGACTTACATGTAATTGATCCGGTTTCTTTTTATCAAACTGTCGTCCCTATGGGACTTGCATGTAATTGAACCGGTTTTTTTAACAAACTGTCGTCCCTATGGAACTTACAGCTATTAAGTACGGAACTTTCTATATGAGTATATACGAAGGATGCCCGAACAATGAAAAAACTGCACTAACTTTACAATAGAATCATTAAGTAATTTTGGATATTAATAACGGAGGTCAAAATGGTAAATATCATTCATCGTATCGGAATCAGGGCAACTCCTGATCGCGTTTACAAAGCTGTTGCAACAGTGGCAGGAGTGAGGAGCTGGTGGACGGAAGATGTGGAAGGGGATGAAAAGGTAGGTGGAAATATGGAATTCACTTTTCGTTCAGCTACCGGTGACATTATCGGTAATATGATTATGAAAATAACAGAGCTCAACAATGAGAAAAATGTGAGATGGAAATGTACAGATGGACCAGAAGAGTGGATCGGAACCGATATCACATTTGATTTGTCGCTTCAGGACGAGCAGGTTATTCTCATCTTCGGGCATCGGAACTGGAAAGAGGCTGTTGAGTTTACAGCGCATTGCAGTATGAAATGGGCTACCTTCCTGCTAAGTCTTCGCGAATATGTGGAAACAGGGAAAGGCAAGCCGTCACCAAATGATTTGAAAATTGATAATTGGAATTAAACACTTAGAGATCTAATTGACCGTAAATTGATGTTTATGTAAATTCCAGTATATGTGAATCAAGTATAGTGTCTTTTATTCTTTATTCGGATCGCAGATCCTCTGATTTTTTTGCCCGGGATTGCAAATCCCGGGCGGCGTAAAACGGGAATAAAAGCTAAGCAGGCATTTCATTCAATGGACAGCCGTTACATTCACCTTTTCAATACCTTTTAAGTGCAATTCAATGTGTCGGTCATGCGCTTTTCTTTCGTATTCACTAATAATTTCTAAGATGTCATAGTCAATGAAATTGCATTCACTACCGTCGATGGTCAGCACGCTGTATTCGGGAACTTCATCTAAAGCTTTTCGCAACTTTACTTTATTTAAGAAAGTAACATTGCTATTGAGTTTAATTAATTCCGTTTCTATCCCCTCATGAATGGTTCTTGTAATTTTATATTCCGCCTTAAAGTTGTTCTGTACAATGTAGTAAATAGAAATTAAAAGGCCAATGCTGACGCCAATCAATAAATCGGTTGATAGAATTACAATGATGGTGAGAAGGAACGGAATAAATTGTTTCCGGCCCAGGCTCCACATATTACGATAGAGTTTTGGTTTTGTAAGGTTATAACCTGTGATCAGCAGAATCGCTGCAAGCGATGCGTAAGGAATTTTGTTCAACAGAAAAGGAACCAGCAGCACGGCAAGTAAAAGAAAAAGCCCATGAGTGAAAGCAGACATTTTAGAACTTGCACCGGCATCAACATTTGCCGCGCCTCTCACAACTACGGCTGTAATTGGAATTGCGCCAAGAAGTCCGCAGGTTATATTGCCAAATCCCTGAGCAATGAGTTCACGATTAACGGGAGTGATCCGGTTGCGTTTGTCCAGCTTATCAACTGCCTCAATGCAGAGCAAGGTTTCTAATGTTGCCAGCATTCCGATAATAATTCCGTCTTTCCATATTTCATTGCTGGTAAATAATTTTGAAAAGTCAGGGAATGAAATACTTTCAAATACATTGGAGGGAATATTTACCAGTTGAGTTTGTTTGAGCGAAAAACCGGAAGCTGAATTTGTAAAAATATAGTTAGTGATAATGCCGATTACAACAACCAACAAGGGAGCAGGGATCACTTTTAATTTTTTTGACGAAGGCAGTTGAAGATAAATAAGAACAATTATAGAAACAACTGTGATCACGATGGATCCTCTCGTAATGTGATGGTTGAAATTTTGAAAACTCCCAAGAAAGTTGTTGGGGGAAAACAAGTTGAGAAATCCACTGGTCCAGAAGTCAGGTTGGTCATAGCCCAGTGCTAAAGGAATTTGTTTTGAGATGAGAATTATTCCGATTGCTGCCAGCATTCCTTTGATAACCGAAGAAGGAAAATAATTCGCGATGGATCCAAGCTTTAATAGACCGAGAAGTAGCTGGAACAAACCTGCAACGACAACAGTAAGCAGAAAAATTCTGTAATCGCCTAATGAAATAATTGAAGCTGCAACCACAGTTGTTAAACCGGCAGCAGGTCCCGAGACTGCGAGTTGCGAACCGCTGATCAAAGAAACTACAAGTCCGCCAATGATGCCTGATAAAAGCCCTGCATAAAGCGGCGCACCCGATGCCAGTGCAATCCCCAGGCAAAGCGGAAGTGCAACAAGAAAAACCGAAAGCCCGGCAGGCAGGTCATGTTTGAACCAGATGATCCGGTAATATTTGATTGTTCGTTTCACTTTTTGTGATGTGCTTTTATAAGCAATGTCTCATTACCTGTTTGAGTTAAAGATAATTATTATTTCCCCATTGTTTTTTTGAAAATCAGCATTATGTTAAAGCAAATCTCAGTCTTTTCTTTTGTGACCAGGTTAGTTACTTCAAGCTTGTCGGGTAATTGAATGTAACGAATGTACGAATGGGCTTCGCCCTACGAATCTACGAATGTACGAATGTGCGTTCACCTCTGAAAGAGAAAGCCGCGTTTATATATATAAAATTATTCGATGTATTGCTTATTGATCACATAACGCAGACCCGGCATTATTTCATAAGCTTCAATTTGCCTCCACTGAGATCCAAAGGCGCCTTCATCCATAAATTGAACTATAGTTATTTTATTTGAATTGGCGGAAGGGGGGATGATTTCTTTATCAATCCAATACACATACCCAAATGTCCAAAAGTAAAATGTCATAATGATACTATAAAAAATACATAACATTGATATAATCATAGACCGTTTTACATATTTATTAGTCCTTTGAAATGAAAAATTAATCAAGACAGGAACTAGGAAGGCCGATATTAAAATTGATAATCTATAAGCATTTCTGAAATAGAGATTAGTTATTTCTATCGGGAATTTATTTCGAAAAAAATAATAGATGAATCCAAGTATTGTGTAAATTACTATTAGCTTTAAAGAAATCTTCATTAAATTCTACGGTTTTTAATGCAATTTCATAGGTGTCTGTTAAATGTCATTGTAAATGCTTGAAGGAGCTTTTTTTCGAAAAATATGAAATTAAGTCAGATAATGTATATGGATTGAACTCTCCTTAGGTTTTTGTTGAAGATGTTAATCTGATTTACTCACCCTAACGTGCCTCCTTGATTGGTAAAGTTTATAACCTGTTATGGAACCTGGAGTTTGTAGCAATATAGCTACATAATGGGCGTAAGAACCCAGATTTTAGTGATAAATTGATTTCTTCTTTGTAGATTTCAGACCGCAACCCCGATTCTACGGAATACAGCAAACGATTTTATGCACATTCGAATAAGAGCTTTGTTTGTTGTTTGTTCCTTTTATTTATTTCTTCCGCCAATTTTCCCTTGTATAGCATTTGCACAGCAGTTACCTGTAAATCTCCGTTTCAGTAAATTCACTACCGAGAACGGATTAAGCGATAATTTTATTTATGATATCATAAAAGACCGGAAAGGTTACTTATGGATAGCCACGCAAAACGGATTGAATTGTTTTGATGGCGTGGAGTTCAAAACATTTATCCATAACCCGAATGATACCAATTCTCTGTTAAGTAACTACGTGAGTTCTGTCACGGAAGATTCACTGGGTAGAATATGGTCGGCCACTATGCTTGGACTGAGCATGTATAACCCATCAACTGGGACGTTCTGGAATTTTATTCCACCCACGGGCAAATACTTTAAAAGCCGTGTTTTCAAAGTACTAAAAACCGGTGATGGTTCCATCTGGTTCAGTACCTTAAATCATCTTAGCACCATTGACCTGAAAACTTTTCGAATTAAATCATACCCGATTGATTCAATTTTTCCGGATATAAGAAAAACTGCCATTGATGATTTTTATGAAGATCATAATGGGGACTTTTGGTTTGATAGTTATCACGGACTTTGCCTTTTTAACAGGAGAACGCATCAAATAAAAGTGATGGATAAGGATTTCGGATTATCGGCATTTTATGATGATGGCAGCGGGGAATGCTGGATGGGTTGCTGGTTTCATGGCCTGAGGAATTACAACTTCCAGACAAATAAATTTACGGACTATTATTTCCCAAAGAAGAAAGACGCTGCTATAACGCGTGACATTGTATCCCTTGAACAGGTTTCATACAAAGGACTCAACTCTTTCTTATGGATCGGAACCGAAGAAGGACTTACCCTGTTTGATCTTCGTTCAAAAAGTTTCGTGAAACAATACTCTTATAGTGCTGAATTGCCTACCAGCCTGCCTCCGGGGTTTACTTACCGCATCTTTTATGACGGCAGGAATGAAGTATGGTTTGGTACCGAACATGGATTGTATTATGCACGCCTGAACCAGCTGGCATTTCAAACGTACATTTTCCCTGACATGGAAATGAGCTTAGTAACCCGCATCCGCGAGGATATTGCTGATTCGTCGAGCGTGATGGTTAGTTTATTTCCGGGAGGAATTCTGAAAGTGAATAAAACAAACGGTGAAATATCGGACAGGTATCTTCCGGAAGAAAAATTTATTTATGGTCTGAATTACATAAATGATTTTGTGAAAGATTCTGAAGGTATTTTTTGGGTAGGAACGCATAATGGTTTAATGCGCTATGATAGTAATTCAAAACAATTCAGACAACTTAACCAATTGTACAAAGGATTTGAAAATGAGGATCAGCGTATATACAGGATCCTGGTGAATCCTGATTCAACTTTCTGGTCGCTTTCTGCTTTAGGTCTTGGAAAATTTGATGTTAAAACGGAGACTTTCAAATATTATCCCCACTATGATCTGGAAAAAGATCCTGGTGCGAAAGATCAATCGATAAAGTTTGGAATGAAGGATTTCAATGGCAATATATGGCTTGCTACAATGCATGAAGGACTGATTGTTTTTAATCCCCGCACCGAAAAATTCAAACGGGAATTTATTGAATCGGAAGATGTGATCAATGTACCATCCAATGATCTCATGCAGGCAGATGACAGTACAATCTGGTATGCATGCGGCAATAAAGTTTACTTTAAGAAACCAACTGACAGTCACTTTCATCTTTTACAAAGCGAGAAGATTAATGGAATTGTTTTTGGCCTTGGAACCGACAAGCAAAATAATCTTTACATGGGAACACAAACCGGTCTGGTGGAATATGAAAAGTCAACCGGCCGGTTTATTAAGTATACTACCGCCGACGGGTTATACGAAAACAGGTTGTACTGTGGTTTTGATCGCGGTACTGACGGTGAGTTGTTCCTGCGCGGTGATGGATACATTACAATTATAGATCCTTCAAACCTTGATAAACAATATTTGCCAGCTTCGCTGATACTGGAAACCATGAAGATTGGTCAGCGCGATACGGCTCTTGACTTTTCACATTATACTACCAACGCACTGGAACTCGATTACGATCAAAACCAGTTCACCGTAAATTTCAGGCTGCTCAATTTTGAAGATGCGCAAATGGTGAACTACCAGTATATGCTGGAGGGTTGGGATAAAACCTGGATTTCATCCGGGAAAGGCAACTACGCTTCTTACTCAAACCTGGGCGGCGGCAATTACACGCTGCATGTAAAAGCATTTAATCCCGACGGAGTTGAAAATCCGCAACAGGCAACTATGATGATTCATGTAGTTCCGCCATTCTGGCAAACTACCTGGTTCCGTATGCTGGTCGCACTTGGTGTAACATCACTAGTTTATTTTATATATCGGCTTCGCATCCAGCGATTGCTTGCTGTAGAGCGCATCCGTTCGCAGATATCACGCGACCTGCATGATGAAATAGGAGCCTCGCTCAGTAGCATGCACATCATGAGCACTTTTGCTGAGGAATCCCTTAATGGCAATTCGCCCGATACCAAACAATGGATGCGTCGTATCGGAAATAATTCAAAAGAAATAATGGAAAAAATACGTGATATTGTGTGGACGCTGAATTCACCGGGTGAAATTACCGGCAACATTATCACGCGGATGAATCTTTACATTTCACATACCCTGGAACCTAAAGACATTATATGCAATTTTGATAGTGATGAAAAAGCAAATGCCCTGCTCCATGATTTTGTTATTAAGCGTAATATTTATTTAATATTTAAGGAAGCCGTGAACAATGCAGCAAAATATTCAGAATGCGAAACGGTGAATGTTGTACTGAAGGTGGAGGATAAAAAACTGTTCCTTTCAGTTGCGGATAACGGAAAAGGATTTGCAGCGGCTACTGTTTCCGGTGGGAACGGGCTCACCAACATTCGCGCAAGGGCGGCGGAAATAAACGCAGCTGTTGAAATAAATTCCTCGCCGGGGAAAGGCACCCTTGTATCACTGTTAATCATGATACCTCAATTGCGGTATCCTTTTTTCAA
>JANWID010000034.1 GCA_025450095.1 Bacteroidia bacterium
CATCATGAAAAGCTGGAAAATGATCTGGCAAAATTCGAAAGTAAACAGGCAGCAGTATTATTGAATTATGGTTACCAGGGAATGGTTAGCGCTATTGATTGCCTGGTCGACCGTCATGATGTTATTGTTTACGATTCCGAATCGCATGCCTGTATAATTGATGGTGTTCGTTTGCATATGGGAAAACGTTTTGTTTACCCTCATAATGATATTGCGAACCTGGAGAAACAGTTGGCCCGTGCAACCAAACTGACGAATGAAACTGGTGGTGCTATTCTGGTACTAACTGAAGGTGTTTTCGGAATGTCGGGCGACCAGGGAAAACTAAAAGAAATTGTTGAACTGAAAAAGAAATATACTTTCCGTCTTTTCGTAGATGATGCTCACGGTTTCGGCACAATGGGTAAAACCGGCGCCGGTACCGGAGAAGCACAAGGTGTTCAGGAAGGTATAGATATTTATTTCGGAACTTTTGCTAAATCCATGGCACTCATTGGCGGGTTTATAGCCAGTGATGATCAGGTGATCGATTATTTAAGACACAATATGCGGTCACAGATTTTTGCCAAATCACTTCCTTCCCCCCTTGTATTGGGAGCTCAAAAACGACTGGATCTGCTGAAAAGTAAACCTGAGTTGAAGGATAATCTTTGGAAAATTGTTACTGCATTACAGGACGGGTTAAAAAAAGCAGGCTTTGATATCGGTAAAACAGAATCACCGGTTACTCCGGTTTATCTGAACGGTACTATTCCCGAAGCCACCAATTTAATTATCGATTTAAGGGAAAATTATGACATCTTCTGCTCCATGGTTGTATATCCGGTGGTGCCAAAAGGTATCATAATTCTACGATTGATACCTACAGCCATTCATACTATGGAAGATGTCCGATATACTATCGAGTCCTTCGGCAAAATCCAGGTAAACCTGAAGGCTGGCAAGTACAAAACGGACAAAATAGTTCCCGTTTGAACGATAAGATGATGGATGCAAAAAGTGACCGTAAGGGTGCGAAAGATTAATTAAAAACGGGATGTGCATGGTCATCTTAAAGGAATTCGTGAAGGGGTTGAAATCGAATTCATTGTAACCTTTAGAAAAAAATTAAGTAAAAAGTGCATTAACCAATTAATTAATTAATTTAAAACAAAATCATGATGAAAAAAAAGTCAGTAAGGAAATCTGCTTCTAGAAGGAAGTCAGTTTCTGCAAAAAAAGCCGCTCCTAAAAAGAAGGCTGCTAAAAAGAAAGCTGCTAAGAAAAAAGCTGCTCCTCGTAAGAAAGCTGCTGCTAAGAAAAAAGCTGCTCCTCGTAAGAAAGCTTCCAGGAAAAAAGCTTCTCGTAAGAGAGTTATGTCAGCTAAGAAAGCTGCTCCGAAGAAGAAAGCTGCTAAGAAAAAAGCTGCTCCTAAAAAGAAAGCTGCTAAGAAGAAGAGATAATTCTCTGATAATCCACATGCTGAAAGGCCTGCCGTGTCCGGCGGGCTTTTCGTGTTTTAGCCCAAATGCGATTCTAATAAGAGCCATCGCTCCTCCCCGACCAGTTTCCAGCCGTTTTTTGTAATTTCGGCATTTCCGGCCTTCTTTTTCAACCAGGCTCTGTTTTATGAATCCTGAATCACCCGAATCCATTCTCAAGAAATACTGGGGTTTTGATCATTTCAGACCCTTACAGGCTGATATTGTGCAATCGGTACTGAATGGATCGGATACCCTCGCTTTATTGCCCACAGGAGGCGGAAAATCGGTATGTTTCCAGGTGCCTTCAATCCTGGCCCAGGGTGTTTGTATTGTCATTTCCCCACTGATTGCTTTAATGAAGGACCAGGTCGGCAACCTGCGGCAAAAAGGAATAAAAGCTAACGCGATCTATTCAGGAATGAGTGCAACTGAAGTTGATATCACCCTGGATAATTGCATTTACGGAGGAGTAAAATTCCTATACCTTTCTCCGGAACGACTGCTTTCAGAAATAGTGCAGGAACGCATCGGCAAAATGAATGTTTGCCTTTTCGCAGTTGATGAAGCTCATTGCATATCACAGTGGGGCTACGATTTCAGACCACCTTATCTGCGTATTGCCGAAATCCGAGAGTTGCATCCATCAGTCCCGGTACTTGCGCTCACCGCTTCAGCAACACCGGAGGTTCAAAAGGATATCATGAAGCAGCTCCATTTCCGAAAGGTGACTGTCTTTCAAAAATCTTTTGAAAGAACTAATCTTTCCTACCTGGTTTATCACGAAGAAGACAAACTCCGGCGTATGAAAGAAATACTGGGTTCTGTTAAAGGTTCGGCAATTGTTTATGTACGGAACAGGAAACGTACCCGGGAATATGCTGAATTTCTCACCAGGGAAGGCATATCGGCAGATTTTTACCACGCAGGATTAGCTATTCAGCTTCGGGATCAAAAACAGGAAGAATGGAAAAATAACAAATCAAAAGTTATGGTTTGCACCAATGCATTTGGAATGGGAATCGATAAACCGGATGTGAGGGTGGTTCTGCATCTTGATCTTCCCGACAGCCTCGAAGCATATTACCAGGAAGCAGGACGTGCAGGCAGGGACGAAAAAGATGCCTATGCAGTAATTTTATATCAACAGAAAGATATAGCTGAAATAAAATCCCGACAGGAAAGTTCATTCCCTTCCATGAAGGAAATTCGTTCAGTTTACCAGGCGCTTGCAAATTACCTGCAGGTACCTGTTGAATCCGGGATGGGTGTTAGTTATGATTTCGAAATGGCCCGTTTCATTTCACAATATGATCTGAATCCTATAGTAGCTACTAACTGTTTGAAGCATCTCCAAACAGAAGGGTTGATCAGCATAACAGACGCCGTGCTGATTCCTTCACGAATTCATATACGGGTAAATAACCTGGAGCTATATAATTTCCAGGTTTCACATTCCGGATATGATGCATTGATCAAAATGATCCTTCGTTCGACAGAAGGCGTTTTTGATGATTTTGCGAGGATCAGCGAGCCTGAGCTTGCCGACAGGTTACAAGTTTCATATGCAGAAATTGTGAAAAAACTGAATTACCTGGTACGGTCCGGAATCATTTATTATGAAAAACGAAAAGATGCTCCGCAACTGGTTTTCTTAACGCCACGTGAAGATTCATCAAACCTGAATTTTGATCAGAAAAAATATCTGCAACGGAAAAACCGATATATCAGCCAGACAAATGCGGTAATAAGCTACATAACTTCCCGGTATAATTGCAGGAGCATGCAGTTACTGGAGTATTTTGGTGAACAGGCAAACACACGGTGCGGGGTCTGTGATTATTGTCGAAGTCTGAACAAGCTTCAGTTTAATGAAATGGAAATTGAATATTTCAGGAATAAAGTCTTTTCTCTGCTTGAAAGTACATCAATGGACGTCGATGAGCTGGTTATAAACAGCGGAATCAAAAACCGCCAACAGGTTCTGGAAGTTCTTGAATGGATGGTTGACCAGGATTTGTTAAAATATAACGGTAAGGGTCAACTGGAATTACCTCAGAAGAAGTAAGGAAAATGACAAAGCTGATAGAGGATTTTTATCTCAATCCTGACGTAATATCTGTAGCGAGACAGTTGTTGGGCAAAGTACTTTTTACCGGATTCAATGGAAAAATTACAGCGGGTATTATTACGGAAACGGAAGCCTATAACGGAATTCCGGATCGGGCTTCGCATGCATATGGTGGAAGAAGAACAAACCGTACTGAAATCATGTACAGGCAGGGTGGTACTTCGTATGTTTACTTGTGTTATGGAATTCATTCACTTTTCAATGTAGTTACCAATAAAGAGGGAATTCCTCATGCTGTATTAATACGATCTATATACCCTTTTTCAGGTGAAAAAATCATATTAAAAAGACGAAATGCACTAAAGATTACTCCGGATTTATTCAGAGGTCCTGGAAAAGTGGCAAGCGCACTTGGAATTCATTATTCGCAATCGGGGGTTAGTTTGTTGGGAAATAAAATCTGGATTGAAGACCGGGGAATAAAATTCAAGGATACCGATATTGCCATAACGCCACGGATAGGTGTCGGCTATGCAGGAAAGGATGCCCTCCTGCCCTACCGTTTCTACTACGGATCCATCCCGCTTTTCTGATTATATTGTTAATTTCCCTGAGGGAAAGTGCATACATTCCCTGGTTCACATAAGGAGATACTTCCTATTTTTACGAAATGGAAATATTCCACATCGGATTCCTGAGTGTAAGGTTGCTTGATATCATCGATATCCTGTTGGTAGCTTTTCTGCTTTTTAAGCTTTATGAATTGCTGAAAGGCGGAGTTGCGATGAATATTTTCATTGGCCTTGTATCCATTTACCTGCTTTGGTGGCTCTGCGTAAAGGTTTTGGAAATGCAGCTCCTGGGTGCGCTTTTGGGACAATTCATAGGTGTGGGAGTGATCGCTTTAATTATCGTTTTTCAACAGGAAGTCAGAAGGTTCTTGATTTTGCTGGGAACGAACAGCTTTCTGGCAAGAAACAATTTTGCACGAAATATCTTCAAATGGAATTTCCAGTTTCAGAGACCTGAAACTACTGATATCACTCCAATAGTGAAGGCTTGTTCCAATATGGCGAAAATTAAAACCGGAGCTATCATAGTAATTGCCCGCAATACCGATTTAAAGTTTTATGCCACAACTGGTGATATTATGGATGCCGAAGTATCGAAGCGGCTAATCGAAAGTATTTTTTTCAAGAACAGTCCGATGCACGATGGTGCTATTATAATTGTAAACAACAAAATTAAGGCAGCGAGGTGTGTGCTCCCGGTCACAGAAAATACCGAATTACCCGCCCATTATGGAATGCGTCATCGCGCAGCCCTGGGAATTACTGAACAGAGTGATGCCATTGCTATTATAGTTTCGGAAGAAACGGGAACAATTTCACTTGCGCGCGACGGTGAATTGAAGGCAAATTTATCTGCTGATGAGCTCGAGCGTTTGCTTGCAAGAGAGCTTTAATTTATTTAGCAGGCCTGAGGGAAGGATCCAGTTTATAAGCTTTTTCGAGATAAATTCCGGCATTGGTTTCATCCCCTTTAAAACGGTAGGTTAACCCGATGAAATAGTAGGCCTGTGCATAATTCGGATCCCATTTTACTGCAAGGAACAGGCTGTTTAAAGCATTATCATATTGCTTCAGCATTCCATATGCACTTCCTGCGTTGGCATGAGCTTCTGCGTATCGCGGATCCAGTTCAGCAGCTTTAAGAAAAGAACGAAGCGCTTCTTCATATCGTTGCTGGGTAAAGTAAATAGTGCCGATATTATTATGAATAGTCGGATAACCCGGATTCAGTAAAAGCGCTTTCTGATAACATATCATGGCACTATCGGGCATATTCAGTTTGAAATAAGCAACACCCATTTGAGTAAATGCATCAGCGAAACCTGGATAAATAGCTACCGATTTTTGCAATTCAGATATACCCCGGTAAAGTGTTTCTTTCTTCTCTGTTTCAGTTTTACCTTCCCATGCTTCAGGTTTTACGAGATAATTCCCCAGATAATAGTGGGTACGTGTGCTGTTTGGCGAAAGGTGAACATCATTCGAATATAGCGTATAGTTATCTTTCCAGACCGGGTTACGGGAAATGGTTTTAATTGAAAAAAGCAACACTAAAAATATAGTTGCTACAAATGCTTTCTTATTTTCAAAAACCACTTGGTTGAATGATTGGATATCCTGCTTCCGGATTTTTAAAAATAAATCTATCAGACCGGCTATAACTATACAGTATCCCCATGAGGGAGCATACAGGAAACGTTCTCCCATAGAAGAACCAATCGTAATAAAAAGATTTGATGAAACAGATAATGTAACCAGGTAATATAAAATTGCAAATGAAAACAAGTTTTTTTCCCTGATTTTTAATACTGCAAATACCAGCATCCCGGTGTATGCGATAGCTGAAATTATAAACCATGGATCAGCTGGGCCGGTGAGTGGAATTTGATTATAAGAGTAATCGAAAACGAGTGGGTGCGGAAAAATCAGAATTTTCAGATAACATCCCAGTATGAGGATGGCAGTGCAGAATCGGGTAATATTATCTTTTGCTGCCATTAGCAGGTTATCAGCCACTGAAACACTTTCAGGAACTGATTGGCCTAATACGGCACTACGGATCAACAAAAATGCAACGGCAACAGCAGCCAGGGGAAGTATCGATTTCAGAATATTTTTTAAAGATCTATCCGTAAAAAACCATCCGGCTAGAGGGAATACGGCAAGAAATGTTATCGATGATTCTTTACTCAGAAATGCGATAAAATAACAAATGGATGCCCAAACTATTTCACCTGTCTTTTTTGACTTAAGGTAAGATATAAAAAGGTTCAGGGCCAAAACACAGAAAAGAAAAGCAAGTATTTCATCCCTGCTTTTAATATTTGCCACAACTTCGGTATGCACTGGATGAGCAATGAATAACAATGAAGCAATAAACGCCATCAGCATGTTGCCGGTCATGCGATTCAGGGTTAAAAAAATCACGCCTGCTGTTACGGCATAAAACAAAATATTCATCAGGTGTCCGGGAAATGCATTGCCTGGTGACATCCCCCACTCTGCTGCAAACATTGCTTTTACAACAGGCCTGTACAGGTTATCGCTGGTGAAATAATAACCATATCGGTAGCTGGTTTTGAAAATCTCCGGAATTGCTGAAAATCCTTGTTTGGTGAGCCTGTTTTCCAGAATTACAGAATAGTCATCCAATGCAAACTGGTGGCCCAGTGTATTTGCGTAGAGCGCAACTGCAACCGCGGCAAGAATTATCAAAGGAAGCCAAAGCGGTTGATGGGATGGCAATTCCATGGAGGCCGTTTTTTGTTTCCCTGGAAGATTAAATTTTTCTTTACGTGTTAACTTTTTCTTTTCCATCCATGGAAAAAATTATCGGGAGGATTCCTGAACTGAATCCTGGCCAGGGACGGAATTTTTTTCCTGTTCACGGGCTTCAAACTCCCGGATCAATTGTTCCGGAGACTTGCCCAGGTTTTCCAATGAAAAAGAAACATCGCCGGCTATTGGATGATCGGGATATTTTTTCAGGAACGCTTCATAATATGGTTTCGCTTTCATAGGATCTCCAAGCTGGTTTTCATATATGAAACCCTGGAGGAATAAAGCATATGGAGTGCTCGGATGTTCGGGATATTTTTCATTCATTCTGCCAAAGAGTTTAATAGCCTGGTGTGTTTCATTTATTTTAGAAGAAATATCACCGGCTTTGAAAAGATACGATGCACTGATGGTGTCTTCTGCAAATTCTGTGGCGTACCGGGTGTATAAAGCAATTATTTCCTTTGCCTTGCCTGGGTCTGGTACCATGGAAGAATCACTGTAAAGTTGCTTTTCTTTGACATCAATCTCTTTAATGATTTTTTCACGCGGAGATGAACACGCCGCAAGCAGTGTTATTAAAATCAATAGTGATAAAAACCTTCCCGTTACGGTTTTCATAATTTTAAAATCCATAGTATTCAGTGTTTAAATGGTGAACCGGGTTCCTTTGCAAAATGCCGGTATAAGAGCCTGTCAGCTATTGAAGGAAAAAATTTATTCAACAATACGGTAAGCTTACCGGTCATGGTGAGTACCAGGTCCCGGCGACGATGTTTTACTGCTTTAAAAATATGAGTGGCAACAACTATTGCGGGCATCATTTTTTGTTCATCAAGTGGTGAAACTTTTTGCGGGATTCCATCGGGCCCTAATGCTGCATTCCGGATACCGGATGTTGTAAAACCGGGGCATGCAACAAGAACATGTAATCCATTATTGAGATTTTCCGTCCTGACAGTCTCCAGGAATCCTTCAATCGCGAATTTGGATGCAGAATAAGCAGATCGTCCTGGTAAGCCTTTTTTCCCTGCGATTGATGAAATACCCACTAACGATCCCTGTGAACGTAGCAGGTGTGGCAGCGCAAGCTTGGTACAAAAAACGGTTCCCCAAAAATTAGTTTCAATAACCTTTTTGAAAACGTCCATATGGGTTTCTTCGAAAAGTCCCCGCATGGATATACCTGCATTATTAACCAGCACATCGATTGTCCCGAAGGATTTCAGAGCCTGCGAAATCAGGTTTTCACAGTCAGCATATATGCTAACATCCGCGGTAACTGAAAGCACATGCGGCGTTATTTGTTTAAGTTCCGAAATAGTTGCACGCAGATTTTCTGCATTGCGCCCGGCAATGACCACTTTTGCGCCTTCCCGGGCGAATATCACTGCGCATGCTTTACCAATTCCGGAGGAACCCCCGGTGATGATTACGGTTTTGTCTTTCACATACGCAGACTTAGAGCGCACAAATTTAGCAAAATATGGTACTTTCGCACACCATGGAATTGAAAGTAGTAACAAGTGCTGCCGACGAGCGGCAATTCCTTGAATTGCCGCTTTTTATTTACAAAGATGATCCGGAATGGATAAGGCCACTTGATAACGACATCCTGCAGGTATTTGATCCTTCAAAAAATAAGACTTTCCGTCATGGAGAACTGAACAGGTGGCTGTTAATAGAACAAGGCAAAACTATTGGCCGGATCGCAGCATTTGTTAACCGTAAAACTTCTCAAAAAAATGAACAGCCTACCGGTGGCATGGGATTTTTTGAATGCATCAATAACCAGGAAGCCGCCACTATGCTATTTAACGTTTGTATAGAATGGCTGAAACAACGAGGCATGGAAGCAGTAGATGGTCCGGTTAATTTTGGAGAACGCGATCGTTGGTGGGGATTACTGGTCGAAGGATTTTTCGAACCGGTTTATTGTATGAATTATAATCCTCCTTATTACAGGACTCTTTTCGAAAATGCCGGATTCAAAACCTACTTCGAACAGTATTGTTTTTCATTGAAGGTTAGTGATCCTA
>JANWID010000035.1 GCA_025450095.1 Bacteroidia bacterium
CCGGCTGTGTTTCGTCCTGGGTAAGTTCTTTACTGTATTTATTTAATTCTGTATTTTTTAAATTATCACTCATTTGTAAAATTGAAATCTTGATTATTTGTTTGTTTGCTGATGTTTTAATTCTTAATTCTTAATTCTTAATTTTTAATTTTTAATTCTTAATTTTTAATTTTTAATTTTTAATTCCCACTACGGCACCGGATCATGTCCATGTCCGCCCCAGGGGTTACATGATACGATTCTTTTGATGGTTAGCCATCCTCCTTTGAAGGGTCCGTATTTGGTGATTGCTTCGATTCCATATTCCGAGCAGGTGGGATAATACCGGCATGCCGGCATCAGCAACGGGGATATGGCTTTTTTATAGAAAACGATAAGTGCGACCATAACTTTAGCCAGCAATCCTTTCATGCACTTCCTGTAAACGTTGTAAAATTAAGATTATTTTCGATTGAAGGTTGGCATATTCGGGTAGTTCCTTGCCGTTATACACCAACAATATCCGCAGAGTTAAGTTTTTGTTTTCAATGCATGTTTTCAGCTTATGGTTATTCAACCGCCAGGCTTCACGCGTTTGTCGTTTGATCCGGTTCCGGTCAACGGCAAGACGGATATTTCTTTTTGGAACAGCAATGGCCATCATTACAGGCGAAACGACTTTGGGTCCGGCCTCATAAAGTACACGGTACGGAAAACAATTAAAAGAAATTCCGGAAACGAATAACGCGCTTATTTCCTTTCGGAGATGGAGACGATCGGATTTGGGAAAACGGAAAGAAGACGGCATAGTTGCAAAACTCAACGCCGTAAAATTAGGAATTGCCGGTTCCGGTTAACAGGAGTTGCTTATGTGTTAGCCTTACGAATGTATTGCTCAATGGCCATTGTCATGGAAGGAGCTTCCGGAACAGGGGCCATAACATCTACCTTGAGGCTTGCATCGATTACAGCCTGGTTGGTTGCCGCACCAAAAGCGGCGATCCGGGTATCGTTCTGTTTGAATTTCGGGAAATTCTTCATCAGCGATGTGATTCCGGAGGGGCTGAAAAAAACGAGCATATCGTAATTTACATTGGCCAGATCAGAAAGATCACTGCAAACAGTGCGATACAGTATTGCTTTGGTATGATCAATACCAAAACCGCTGAGCGTGTCAGAAATTTCCTGCTTGTGGATATCCGAACAGGGAAGCAGGAATTTCTCCTTCTTATGTTTCTTCAACACATCAATCAGGTCGTTGATGGTAGATTTGCCGTAGAATATTTTCCGTTTACGATACACCACATATTTCTGCAGATAAAAAGCAGTTGATTCTGAAATGCAGAAATATTTAAACTGATCCAGGTTCACAATGCGCATTTCATTGCACATCCTGAAAAAGTGATCGGCAGCGTGACGGCTGGTAAGAATTACGGCAGTAAAATCAGAAATATTGATTTTATCTTTCCGGAAAACATTGGCCGGTATGCCTTCGACATGTATAAATTCCCTGAAATCTATTTTCAGGTTAAATTTTTTCGCCAGATCGTGGTAAGGTGACTTGTCCGACTCCGGTTTTGGTTGGGTGACAAGAATCGTCTTTACTTTCAACTTCTTAAATCCTGTTTAAGCCCTGATAAAACTATTTCAGAAATTCTTACCCCTTAGCCAGCTTGACCAGGATCAGCAGGGGGGCGATTTCAAGGGTGCAAAAGTATAAAATTAAATAGAATATTGAAACCCCGGGAAGGGTCACCCATATTGTAAAAGCTCGCACCAATCTGTAAATGAACGCAATAATCACCAATGCAATACCTGTATAGATTACAAAACCGGTCGACAACGTGACCACGAAGGCGGAAGCGATTGTAACCGGGATCAATATTAATCCCAACATGTTATTGATTAAGAAAATATTAAAAATGTAACTGGCAACGGGACGATCAAGCTCAAATATTTCACCGAGTCCTTTCAGCAACACCATTTTAAATGAGTATGCAAACGCCAGCATAAGGCTTACTATTAAGAATCGAAGAAACCCTTCCCCGAGAAACGGATAGTTCCATTTAAAGTAAATACTGACCTGATATATGAATAAGGAAGCCGAAAGATAAAATACAAATGACATGAGTACTGAAGCCCGCTGGATCAGAATATTTTCGTCACGTACTACCTGGTTTGAAATGGAGTTGCTGAAAAATGCGGCAGTAAGCTGACGGAATATCCGGAAATAAAATACGCGAATCCAGGTAAATGAAATAATCACGAATACAATCAACAAAGTAAACCAGTCGGGAGTACGACGGATTACCGGGATGGGATTGGTATGTATTGCCTGCAACCGGTGACCTTCGAATAACCGCGGTACATTTGTTTCAACCCGGTACGAAAACTCGGTAATCGATGTATCGTTGTCGGAAAACCGGAAAACCGGCACTTCTTCTCGTACCAGCGTATCGGCTGCAGCCTGAAAAGAATTTTGAGATGATCCCGCCGTTGAATCGGCAACTGTCTGCATAGGTGATTTTAATAACCGTTTCTGAAATTTCCGGCTTTCAAAGATAGGGAACGAAGAACCCAAATATCATGTCTGTTTACCCGGTTTTGAACCATCGACCGTTGATTACCCAAAGGTGGAAATAATAGTATCTTCGCCCAAAAATCAGACTGACCTCCTTGAAGTATATCTTTCTTCTACCCATCGGAATTCTTGCTGCATGCACATCCGGGGTTCAAACAAAAACAGATTCTATGAAAAGTCACGATATCCATTCCTTTGCAGAACCGGCAAACGCCGTTGTGAAACACATCAACCTTGATTTGAAGGTAGATTTCAATACCAAAATTATTTCAGGAACTGCTGAGCTTACTATAGATAATATCGCGAAAGGAAATGAGCTGGTGCTCGACACACGCGATCTCACTATCAGCGAAATAATGCTGGATGGTAACAAGGCTACCACTTATACATTAGGTGATTCAGTGGAATTTCTTGGCAACAAGCTCACCGTTAAGATTCTTCCCGAAACAAAAAAAGTTACAATACGATATGCTACTTCACCCGCTGCTGCCGCATTGCAATGGCTTGAACCGTCACAGACAGCAGGTGGAAAAAAACCTTTCCTTTTTACGCAGTCACAGGCCATCCTGGCCCGTACCTGGATTCCACTTCAGGACAGTCCCGGTATCCGCTTCACTTACGATGCCCGAATCACATGCCCGCCTGAACTTATTGCTGTGATGAGTGCAGAAAATGATCCTTCCAAAAAACCGGATGGTGTCTATCATTTTCATATGCCGCAACCCATTCCATCGTACCTGATGGCTCTGGCTGTAGGTGATCTCGATTTCCAAACACTTGGTAGCAACTGTGGCGTATATGCGGAACCGTCAATGATGGAAAAATCGGCGTGGGAATTTGCCGATATGCAAAAAATGATTGACTCCGCCGGATCATTGTATGGTCCGTATGCATGGGGACGTTATGATGTTTTGGTATTACCGCCGAGCTTTCCTTTCGGAGGAATGGAAAATCCGAGGATCACTTTCGCAACACCAACTATTATTGCAGGTGACCGCTCATTGGTAGCCCTTGTTGCTCATGAGCTCGCTCATTCCTGGTCGGGAAACCTGGTTACCAATGCTACATGGAATGATTTCTGGCTCAACGAAGGATTCACAGTTTATTTTGAAACCCGGATCATGGAAAAAATCTATGGTAAGGATTACGCCGATATGCTCACATTGCTCAGCCTGGGTGAGCTGAAGGAAACTGTCCATTCCATGGGAGATACCAGCCGTGATACGCACCTCTTCCTGGATCTTGCAGGCAGGGATCCTGACGAAGGCGTATCGGATATAGCTTATGAAAAAGGCAGATTTTTCCTCACCGCAATTGAACGGGAAGTAGGTCGCGAACGGTGGGATGCTTTTGTAAACAAATATTTCAGCACGTTTGCTTTTCAAAGCATGGACACCAAAACATTCCTGGATTATCTCGATAAGGAACTCATTGCCGGCGACAATGCTTTACGCGAAAAAATAAATGTTAACGCCTGGGTATATGGTCCCGGATTACCGGCAAACTGTCCGGAAATTAAATCCATCGAACTTGAAAAAGCCGGAGCAGCAGCAGTGGCATTCAGGTCCGGAACTCCTGCAACGACTTTGAACACTTCAGGCTGGACTACTCACCATTGGTTATATTTTCTGAGGAACCTGAATGATAGTCTTGACTCCAAAAAAATGGAAGAACTTGACAACGCATTTCACTTTACAGAATCCGGTAACAGCGAAATCCAATGTGAATGGTATCAACATGCCATTGCTTCTAATTACAAAAGGGCATATCCTGCTATGGAAAAATTCCTGCTGCATGTAGGACGTCGTAAGTTTTTGAAACCTATTTATACCGAACTGGCCAAAACACCTGAAGGACTTGCACTAGCTAAGGAAATTTACAAAAAAGCACGACCTGGTTATCACGCTGTCAGTTACCAGACGGTGGATGGTATTTTGGGCATACGGTAAATTGATCAGCACCAATTTCCTGATTTGGTGCTAATGAAATTTTGTTTACTTTTATTTAGTTACCTTTTTAAACATCATTTCCATGAAAAGAAATATTATTTTATCCGCACTTATTGTTCTGATATCGGGTTTCTTTTTACAGTCAGAAGCCCAGATCATTTCTTTAACTGCGTTCCAGGTAACAGGACCCGCAGCCCTGAATACATCTAACCAGGGAATTCTTGTAATTGAATTTGAAGCAGGACCTTCTCCAGTTATACTGACTAATATGGAATTTAATACCAACGGTTCTACAAATCCCCCGACTGATATAAGTGCTGCAAAACTTTGGCATTACAATGATAGCTCTGCTCTGGTAATATCACAAGCAATACTCATTGGTACTTACACCAATCCATGGGCGACTGATTTTAGATTTATGACTCAACCAGGTGCAAATTATACCGGTATGTTTTCTTACTATGGACTGATTCCAAATCAAAAGAATTATTTTTGGCTGACGTACGATATTCCAGCCGGGGCGGTTGTTTGCGATATAATTGACGCGGAATTACTCTCTTTTTCCTCGAACGGCACCACAGTTCCATCTTACTCTTCACCTCCGGGAAACCGTGAAATCGGCGGGCCATGTGCTACTACTGTTGAAGATCAGCAAGATTTTGTTTCCATAAAGGTTTTCCCTGTTCCGACCAGCGACGATCTCTATGTTACATTTAATAATGAAAAGCAGGGAACTGCAGAAATTAACCTGATCGATCCTGCAGGAAGGAAAATAAATTTATTTAAAGGAATTATAGGGATTGATGAAATGCATTTTTCACTTAAAAATTATGCTGCCGGCAATTATTATATAGAAGTTAACCTTAACGGGAAAAGCAGGCGGGTTAGGATCACCAGGTTATAATAAACCAGAAGTTATTTTCCCGGTATTTTAACGATAACCATCTATCATCCTGACGTACCTGGCATTCCTCATAAATCTGCAATTAGTACCCATCTGTAATCCGTACATCGGGGGCGGTTCCTCAAAGAACTAAACTTTGATATATTTGCAGTCTTTCCGTCAATTATGCTCAAAATCGGTTTGGTTGGTTATGGTTATTGGGGCCCTAACCTGGTAAGAAATTTTATGATGCGTCAGGATGCCAGCATTGTGCAGGTGGCTGATTTGAATCCCAATCGACTGGCTTCAGTCAAAACCATTTACCCGGCCATTTCTGTTACTTCCGATTTTAATGAATTGCTAAGTAACAATTCGCTCGATGCTGTTGTAATTGCCACGCCGGTTCACACACATTACAACCTGGCAATGCTGGCCCTGGAAAACGGCAAGCATGTTTTGCTGGAAAAACCGATGGCGTCTTCCAGAAAAGAAGCGGAATCACTTCATGAAACAGCCATCAAAAAGAAGCTCACGCTAATGGTGGATCATACTTTTCTGTATACAGGTGCAGTTCAGAAAATGAAATCATTGCTTGAGGAAAATTTACTCGGCAACCTGCTTTACTTTGATTCGACCCGTTTCAACCTGGGATTGTTTCAACCGGACATCAACGTGCTATGGGACCTGGCACCACACGATCTTTCTATCCTGCTCCACCTGACCGGTCAGCAACCATCCAGTGTAAACGCAACCGGAATTTCACATACAAAAAACGGAATTGAAAACATAGGATACCTGACACTGAATTTCGATTCCGGGTTCATTGCTCATTTCAGTTGTTCATGGTCATCACCTGTTAAAGTTCGTTCCATGCTCATTGGCGGCGATCAGAAAATGATTTTTTACAATGACCTGGAGCCAACTGAGAAAGTAAAAGTTTATGATACCGGGTACAGCCATCAGACGGAAGAAGATAAGAAACGGATTCTTGTTGATTACCGTACCGGCGATATTTTCATTCCGAAAATTTCAACACGCGAAGCGCTCAGCGGAGTAGCAGAAGATTTTGTAAATTCCATAAATAAAAAAGTACAGCCTCTGGCACATAGTGGTATCGGATGTGATGTGGTAAAAATTCTGGAGGCCGCACAGTTATCAATAAAGAACCAGGGAAAAGAAATAAAAATTGCAAGCTGATCATGGAAACTGTCACGATTGAAAATAATTACCAGGTTCTCAGGAATGTAAAAATGGGAAAGGATGTGCGTATTTTCAATTTTGTAAACGCGTATGGGTGCAGTATCGATGACGGAAGTAAGGTAGGCGCATTTGTTGAAATTCAAAAAGGTGCCACCATCGGGAAAAATTGTAAGATCTCCAGTCATACATTTATCTGCGAAGGTGTTCACATCGAGGATAACTGTTTCATTGGTCACGGTGTAATGTTCATTAACGACCTGTACCCGCGGGCTACAGCAGCTGACGGATCGTTGCAAACCGAAGCCGACTGGAAAGTTATTCCAACATATATTAAAAAAGGCGCCTCTATCGGAAGCAATGCCACGATCTTAAGTGGAATCACCATTGGTGAAAACGCCTTGGTAGGTGCAGGTTCGGTAGTAACAAAAAATGTAGAAGCCAATACCATTGTTGCAGGTAATCCTGCGCGGGTAATGAAGAAAATCTGAGATGGATTATGGATAAGAAAATACCCTGCCTGGACCTTTCGGAACAGCACAGGCAGCTGAAAAAAGAAATCTTTGAAGCTTTTGAAAAAGTGTATGAGAAAACGGCCTTTTCCGGCGGACCGTTTGTGGAATCATTTGAACAATCGTTTTCAGCATATATTGGCAGCCGTTATACCATAGGTGTCAGCAATGGAACGGTGGCACTTCACCTGGCCATGCTCGCACTGAATATCGGAGCGGGTGATGAAGTCATTATACCGGCAAACACGTTTATTGCAACTGCCTGGGGAGTTTCTCATGCGGGTGCGACACCGGTATTCGTGGATTGTGACCCGTTAACCTGGCAGATCGATCCAGCGAAAGCAAAAGCAGCTATTACTCCCCGCACAAAAGCGATTATCGGCGTACATCTTTATGGTCAGACATTCGATGTGGATGCGGTGAAAGAAATTTGCAAGAGTCACGGGATCGCTTTCATTGAAGATACCGCGCAGGCACAGGGTAGCCTGTACAAAGGGAAAAAAACCGGAACGTTCGGTGATCTTGCCTGCTATAGTTTTTATCCCGGAAAAAACCTGGGGGCTTGCGGCGAAGCGGGTGCTGTTGTTACACAAAATGAAAGTTATGATGCAAGACTGCGTTCGTTGCGCAATCATGGAAGTACAACAAGGTATTACCACGATGAAATAGGATATAACTATCGGATGGGTGGACTGGAGGGTGCATCATTATCTGTTAAGCTACGCTATCTTGAAAATTGGAATAATACCCGGCGGTCTATCGCAAAGCGTTACCGGGATGAGATTAAAAATCCTAAGGTGAAATTCCAGAAACAATATGATGGGTCAGATGGAATTTATCATTTGTTTGTTTGCACAGTAGAGGATAAAGAAAAGTTTGTCACTTACCTTTCAGGTAACAATATCATACCGGCATTTCATTATCCCGTACCCTGTCACCTTCAAAAAGCTTATTCAAATCTTGGTTATAAAACCGGCGACTGCCCGAATTCGGAATACCTTGCCGCTCATTGTGTATCGCTTCCCATGTATGCGGAGCTTACCAGCGACCAGGTGCAACATGTAATTGATACCATAAACAACTATTAGGATGAAAGAAGATCTGACGTTGTTATTCCGGAAAAAAAATGCTCCGAAAGGCAACCTCGTTTCTATCATTCTCCCTTTGTTTAATGAAGCCCAGTCCCTGGGCTTTGTTTTCAATGAACTTTATGAGTTTTTACCTTCACAGTTATCCGGGTATCGTTTCGAAATAACTTTCGTTGATGACTGCTCAACGGATGACTCCTTTTCGATAGTAGAACAACAGGCCGCAAAGGCACCGCATAATGTTAAAGTTTCCGTGGTACGGCTTGCACGAAATTCGGGAAGTCATACCGCGATCACCGCGGGACTCGCTATAGCACGCGGTGAATTCATTCTTATCATGTCAAGCGATGGCCAGGATCCGTCAGAAATTATCAGGGATCTCATCAATAACTGGAACCAGGGACATGACCTGGTACTTGCCACACGTGCTGTGAATCTCGACAGCAGCCGGTTCAAAAATTATATTTCAAATCTTGCGTGGAAAATAATGAAGTGGACCACCAAAATGAAAATGCCTGATCATGGTTGTGACTTACTGGGAATGGACCGGAAAGTACTGAATGCATTTAACAAAATGGATGAGCGGAATACCACATTTATATTTCGTATTCTTTACCTGGGTTTCGATCAGCATGAAATTACTTATGTAAAAAGACAACGTTTTGCAGGAGAAAGTAAATGGACTTTCTTTAAAAAAATAGCCATACTCATCGATGCCATATCCGGGTTTTCAAATCGACCGCTCAAGCTGATCACCAGCCTGGGTATGATCATTTTTGCAGTACTTGTATTAAGATGGATGTATGTAATTTTCAATATTTATGTGCTCGGCATCAGTCCTGATTCGCAGGATATAATTCTGAATAGCATTTTCACTTCACTGGCAGTTGTGGTTTTACTGCTTGGATTTATCGGTAACTATATCTGGAGGATTCTCGACGAAACACGGAAACGTCCGCAATATGAAATAAGCCGCATCGGGGGACAAATATTCACTGATGTAGATGAAAATACCAAACAACAATGATTCCCTCAGCATGTTCAGCATGTGGTAGTAATAACGTATCGGCTTATTATAGGATCGATTCACTTCCACTGCTTCTTTTCCCGGTCAGCCGTGAAGTAAAGGATTCCATAAAGGCCGCTGAAATTCGTTCATACATCTGCAGTGATTGTTGTCATGTGTTCACCTCACCTTTGTCGCAGGAAGATTCCGCTCTAATTTACGGGGAGTACTACCAGTTTTATCCGTATGATAATCTCGAATCCATGAATGTGCATTACCGGAGGCCATTCGAAATTTTTTTTGAAGAATCCATCAAAAATCACTTCACGAAAAATAATGATCGCTTATCGCTGCTGGAAGTAGGTTGTTCTTCCGGAAAGCAGCTCGAATTTTTTGAACAGTTTAATATCGACAGCTACGGCATTGATCCGTCACCATTGAATGTTAGTGGTGATAATAAAATCATCAAAGGGTATTATAACGAATACGAATTCAAAAATAAATATGATATAATTGTTGCAAGGTTTGTGCTGGAACATGTCAATGATCCCTACAGTTTTCTGAGCAAGCTCAACCACGACCTTAGCGACAGAGGCATTGCATTCATCCAGGTTCCGAATATCCCTGAATTTATTCATGGAGCCATGCCTTTATTCCTCGCCCATGAGCATTCGCAGTATTTCAATAGTTATTCTGCTGCAATGGCATCAAAGCGTGCAGGCTTCCAGGTGAATAATTTTCCCACCGGTCAGCAACAAAGTATTATGCTAGCACTTACAAAAACTGGTGTGGCGAATCCGGTCTTACCAACAAAACCTGGTTTTTCGGTTTACGAGTCCTTTATTCAAATGAGGAATTCACTTGCCGTGTCGGTAAAAAGTTTTTTATCGGAACAGAAAGCCAGGCATGCGTTTTATGGTTCCGGGCTAACACTTTCCTGGTTGCTTTATGACCTGGGAATATTGCGTGAGTCATATCAGGGAACGGTAATAGATGATAACCCGGTGCTGTCAGGGAGGTTTATGCCACTTTCTGATTTCAGTATTCATCCTATAAACCAGGGAAAAATTAATGAATTTCCTTCCGTTATTCTTACACTCAACCCCGTGTATCACGTTAAGGTGCTGCAAAAATTAAAGTCGGAAGGCTATAAAGGCAAAGTGTTTTCTATTAACGCTGAAGGTATAAACGAAATAAACTGAATTAACGATCTTATTGATGAGGAAGAATATTTTAGTCACTGCAACCGGGGGAAGAAGTGTAGGCTCGGGTATTCTTCATGCGCTGACACGTTCCTCACCGGAAGTAAACGCACGGTGGAATGTGATTGCAGCAGACGCAGACTCTTTTGCATGGGGACTTTATAAGGTGCCGCAGTCCGTGTTGATGCCACTTGCCAATGATCCGCAATATCCTGCAGCACTCCGAAAAATTATTGAACAATACCATATCGATGCGGTGATTCCAGGTTCTGAACCTGAAGTTTCTTTGCTTGCTCCAGGAATTAGTGGAATAGATATACCCGTAATAACAAATCATCACACCCTGATTCCACTGATGACTGATAAATTCATCGCTCACGAAAAATTAAAGGCACTGGGTTATGATGTAATTGAAACTTGTGCGTTTACTGAATGGCAATCCGCAGTGAAGAAATGGGGATTCCCGTTGATACTGAAACCTACACAAAATTCAGGTGGGTCGAAAGGATTGCAGCTGATCAAGACAATTGAAGAACTTGAAACACTTGATAAGTTGAACCGGGTACCAGCCGGGTATTGCCTGCAACCTTATTCCGGCGATATGGATGAAGAGTTTACGGTTGGAGTTCTCTCTGATAAATCGGGAAAGCTGATGGGCAGCATTGTTATGAAAAGAAAGCTTACCGGATTATCACTGTTGCATTCAGAAACTATTAACGGAAAAAAATATGGTATCTCTACGGGATATTCACAGGGCTATATTATAAAAGATGAAATGGTAAGTTCTTTTTGCGAAGAGCTTTCACTAAAGCTGAATAGTCGTGGGCCATTAAATATTCAATTACGGAAATCAGGTAACAAGCTTCTTGTATTTGAAATTCATCCCAGGTTTTCGGGAACTACTCCGATACGGGCCGATGTCGGTTTCAATGAGCCCGATTTATTACTGCGAAATTTCCTGTTTGGGGAAACATTTGATGAGATCAACTATCAGTATAATGTTGCAGCCATACGTGCTTTTGAACATGTGATTGTTCCGATGGATAAAATGCTCTGATCGTCATGAAGCTTGCTATCCTGAGCGACATACAGTCCAATAGCTTTGCCCTGGAAAAAGTGCTGGATGATATAACTGCAAACGGAATTAACAGGCTCCTTGTTGCCGGCGATATTTTCGGATATTATCCCTGGGCATCGGAAACATGGCGATTGTTACAACCATACTTAAAGGATTCATTTTTTATCCTGGGAAATCATGACATGCTTTTATTAAAGGAGCCGGTAAATCCCCCCTCCTATTACAAAGCTGCACAGCTTAACCGCGATGAACTCATGCAGAACAATCCCGAAGCAATGACATGGCTCCGGTCTCTTTCATTGGAAAGAACATTTCAAATAGAAAATTATCCGGTGCGCCTCATTCATGGAACACCACAGGATCCTCTGGAAGGACGATATTACCCCGATTCACCGGAAGGAACTATTCCGATTCCTGAAGGAGGGGTGTTGATTTTGGGACATACCCATTATCCGTTAGTAAAAATAACCGACGGATCTATGATTATAAATCCCGGTTCAACCGGTCAGCCCCGTGATGGAAACCCTATGCCTTCATGGGCCTTATGGGATACAGAAAAGCATTCGGTGCAGATCAAAAGAACTGCATATGACAATCTGGAAGTAATGAAATTGCTAACAGCTATGGGCTGGGATGAAAGATCCGTCAGGGCACTTAATAAAACAGCCCCCGGCTCACTGATCTGAAACCATAAACATCGTTTACCAGGTGATTCATTGACTACGATATCTTAAATCCGGAATATGTTAAAGTATTTTTTCAACTTTACAGCACCAATATGACAACTAAACAGATATCAAACTGCCGCATTCTTATTACCGGGGGAGCCGGTTTCATCGGTTCTTATGTAATTGAAGAATTGCTACCATTGAACCCCTCGAAAATTATCGTTATCGATAATTTCATTCGCGGAAGCGAAGAAAACATGAAAAATTTCAGACAACACCCCCTGGTGGAATTTCATGAGGGCGATATACGTAACAAAGAACTGCTGGAAGAATGTGTGAAAGGTTGTGATTACGTTTTTCATATGGCAGCACTTAGGATCAATGCATGCGCAGCTAATCCCCGTGAAGGATTTGATGTCATGCTTCGTTCAACTTTCGAACTGGCAGATCTTTGCGTTAAGCATCATGTAAAAAAAATTATTTACAGCTCCAGCGCTTCGGTTTATGGACTGGCACAGCATTTTCCCACACCAGAAAGCGACAATCCATATAACAACCAGACTTTTTATGGTGCTGCAAAAATGTGGGGAGAACAATTATTCCGTAGCTATAAATTCATGTACGGACTCGATTATGTCGCCCTCCGTTATTTCAATGCATACGGCCCACGTATGGATACCGACGGAAAGTACACTGAAGTGATGATCAAATGGCTTGACTGCATTCGCGAAAATCGTTCACCTTTGATTTACGGCGATGGTTCCACTACAATGGATTTTGTTTATGTAAGAGACATTGCCAAAGCAAATGTTGCAGCCCTATTTTCGGATGCAACTGATGAGGCTTTCAATATTGGCAACTGTGTTGAAACCAGTCTGAAACAACTACTCGAAGTTCTGCTTCGGGTAAACAATTCGAATCTGCAACCTGAATACCGGGAAGAAAATTCGGTAAACCCAGTCAGCAGGAGACTGGCAGATATTTCCAAAGCAAAAAAAATACTCCATTTCACACCCACAACCACGCTGGAAGAAGGAATGCGCGAGCTGAGCTCATGGTATTTCAATAAGCAAAAGCAACAACACACTTTATGATTCCCATAGCTAAACCATATATGACAGCCGAAGAGGCACAGGCGGCATACGATGTAATTATGTCGGGATGGATCACGCAAGGTCCGCGGGTGCAGGAGCTGGAACAGAAATTTGCTGCTTACACCGGAGCACCACACGCGGTTGCAGTTTCCAATTGCACCACAGCGCTTCACCTGGCCATGATCGTTGCGGGAATCGGGCCTGGGGATGAAGTCATTTGTCCATCCCTGAGTTATATTGCTACAGCAAACTGTATCCGTTATGTTGGAGCAACACCGGTATTTGCAGAAGTGGAACCTGAAGATTTTAATCTGTCACCTGGCGATACTGAAAAAAAAATCACCAATAAAACAAAGGCGATACTGCTGGTTCACCAGATTGGTATGCCCGCAGATATTGAAGCATTCCGGAAACTATGTACAAAACACAACCTGCTCCTGATAGAAGATGCGGCCTGCGCTGTTGGATCGGCATGGAACGGGAAGAAAATAGGAAGTCATTCAGACCTGGTTTGTTTTTCATTTCATCCACGGAAGGTGATATCAACTGGTGATGGAGGAATGATAACAACCAATCGTGAAGATTATGCTGCAAGATTGCGGTTGTTAAGGCAACATGGTATGTCGGTGAACGACAGGGTGCGGCACGAGTCGGGAAAGATCATTTTTGAAGATCACCTTGAAATTGGTTACAACTACAGGATGACCGATATCCAGGCTGCCGTGGGAATCAAACAACTTGAAAAACTCGACTGGCTGGTTAATGAAAGAAGAAAAATTGCAGACCGTTACCGGGAAGCATTTGGAAACATTCCCTTTTTAAGGTTGCCATATGAAAAGAAGGGGAATTTCAGTAATTACCAGTCTTATTGCATTTACCTCGAAAAAAATTCACCAGTGACCCGGAACCAGCTCATGGAAAAATTACTGGAACTGGGTATTTCCAGCCGGCGGGGTATCATGACATCGCACCGTGAAACCGCATACAAAGATGTTTCAAAACACGTGCACCTTCCCGTGAGTGAGGATTTATCGGATAACAGCATCATCCTGCCTTTGTATATTCCAATGCCGGCTTCCGAACTTGAACGTGTGATTGATTCTGTAAAAAAAATCTTAGAAGGCTGATTTTATTTGAGGTAGCCCGGAAAATTTTGCAGTTTACATCCTTTAACGTATCTTGACCGTCTTTAAAAGCGTTATGGGGAGGATTCATTTTAAGAAGCTTTTTATTCTGGTGTTGCTATTTGGTATTTCAGCTGTAACGAGCACGTTCAGCCAGGATGTCCACTTTACCCAGTTTTATACTTCACCGCTTACCATTAATCCTTCAATGACAGGAGATTATGCCGGTGATTACCGATTCATGAACACTTTCAGAAGTCAATGGCGGAAATTTGATCCGGGATACGTATCCAATTCTCTTGGCTACGATCAACAGATTTATTTATTGAATGAAAGATTCAGCGGAGGATTCAATTTTGTGTATGATAAATCT
The DNA here is from genome assembly GCA_025450095.1 of Bacteroidia bacterium. The sequence continues at coordinate 14,735 of JANWID010000035.1, forward strand.
GGTATCAATGCTTTCCAGATTGCAAAATTTAATTTATCCCTTGCCTGGCACCGCGTTGTGAACAAGAATGTATTTCATGTAGGCATACAGGGAGGCTACGTTTTTAAATCATACGATGTTTCCAAGCTTACTTTCCCGGATCAGTTCAACTTGTCGACCGGTTATTTTGACCCACAGCTGGCAACTGCCGATGTTGATCTGAATGATCAAACTTCCTATGGAGATTTTAATGCCGGCATTGGCTGGCACCGGAAATTCGGAAAACATACTCCGAAACTTGGATTTGCAATGTTTCATATTAACCAACCTAAGGAAACATTTTACGGCACCAGTAATAAAGTTCCCTCAAGATATTCAGCTACGATTTCGGATAAATGGGAGCTAAATGAAAGGCTGACTTTCACTCCGCAGTTCCTGTTTATGGAACAGGTTAAAGCCAATGATTTTATGGCAGGCGCACTTTTTAACCGCAAATCGAAAGATGCAGAATCAAAAATCTCTTCGATCAGCTATGGTGCATTCCTGAGAAATTCTTTCAATAGCCAGGCTGATGCTGTTGCGCTTGTTGCCGGATTCCGTTACGATCTGTTCGACTTTGGATTCAGCTATGATATCAATATTTCAGAAGCACATACCGTGACTAATTACCAGGGTGCATTTGAAATTTCAATTATTTATACTGCCTTAAACAGTCGTGCTGTAAAAGTTAAAATCCCCTGTGAACGTTATTAAAAAAATATTTTTTTCGATCGTAATTATCCTGGTTTCACTTCAGGGTGTTGTAGCCCAGCGCGACAGTGTAAAAACCATGAAACCAGGTCAGTTGAAAAGCTTTGGTAAAAATGCATTCACCCAGGGTGATTACAGTTCCGCAGCAATGTATTACCAGAGTTATATTGACGCCAAGCCTAAAAATTATAAGATCATGTATCGCCTTGCAGAAAGCTACCGGCTTTCAAAAGATTATCGCAGGGCCGAAGTAGCATATCTCCAGGCATATGAGCTTAATCCGAAGAAAAATACGCTGGCTTTATTTTATCATGCCACCATGCTGAAGATGAATGGTCAGTTTGAACGTGCCGATGAATATTATGCAAAATTCAAAAAGGAATATAAAGGCAAGGACAAAAGCAAATACATGAAAATGATCGGCAACAGTACCAAGGCCGCAGCATTTGTCTCGAATAGTCTGAAGAATCCTGTTAAAATATCCATTGAACATCTCGACAGCACCATTAATACAGGACACGTTGAAGCAGCGCCATATTTCATTAACGACAGTTCGATTGTTTACTCTTCCTTAAAAACCGACCAGCAGTATTTCTATATTAACCCGGAAGATTCCTCTACCAACGAACCATACCGGAAACTATTTTCAGCATCAAAGACTGGTGATAAATGGCAGGGTGGAAATGAATTTCCCGGACCATTTAATGTACCGGATATGCATGTTACTAACGGAACGCTTTCAGGTGACGGACAACGATTTTACTTTACGAAATGTGTGCGTAACCGGAAAAATAAAACCATTTGTTCAATTTATGTCAGCCGGTTTGAAGACGGATCCTGGTCGGAACCGCAATCACTTGGAGATGATGTAAACGATCCGACGTACACCAGCACACAACCAACAGTTGGTACGGAAACAGCAAAGAACAGGGAAATTGTTTATTTCGTTTCCGACCGTGAAGGTGGCAAAGGCGGAATGGATATATGGTACACCATTTACGATGCGAAGAAGAATGAATACAAAACTCCACAAAATGCCGGTGCAAAATTAAATACCGCCGGAGATGAAGTAACACCTTATTTCGATTGGGAAACCAAAACGTTTTATTTCAGCTCTGATAGTTGGACCGGATTGGGTGGATTGGATATTTTTAAGACTAACGGAGAGATGAAAAAATGGACAACACCCGAAAACATGGGCTCGCCATTGAACTCCTCGTATGATGATTTTTATTATGTGCTTAATAAATCCACTAAGGAACACGGACTTTTTGTTTCCAACAGGGAATTAAAAGGTGTGTTAGGAGCAGGTGAACATTGTTGTGATGATATTTTTTCATTCCAGTGGCTGGATGCTGTGAAGCTCGATGTAAATGGTACCTTGTATGATGCAACAGATGTGACCAAGGTGCCTCTTAAAGGTGCCCGTGTTTTCCTGGAATTAAAAAGTGTTGATGACACTTCTTTCATACAGGTTAACGGAGTCTTCACCGATGGCAATGGTAAATATTCCCTGGCCGTTATGCCAAACCGGGAATACCGATTGATATCCAAAAAAGAAGGATACTTCGCCACAGTTTCAGAGTTCAACACTTTCGACAGGAAGAAATCAGGATCTGTTACCGTAGATATGGATGTGAAGGAAGCACCAACAGATGCGATAGGTCTGCAGAATATCTACTACGAATATGGTAAAGCCAGTCTGACCGAAGCTGCAAAAACCTCCATTGACACCACGTTACTGATACTCATGCAAAGAAATCCGGACCTGGTCATTGAGATTTCATCCCATACCGATCATATAGGCTCCGATGAAGCTAACCAGTTACTGTCACAGGATCGTGCACAAAGCGTGGTGAATTACCTCATTGCAAAAGGAATCGATCATAAAATGCTGAATGCACGTGGATTTGGTGAGACTCGCCCGATAGCGGCCAACCAGAATCCTGATGGCACCGATAATCCTGTCGGAAGGCAAAAGAACAGGCGTACGGAATTCCGCGTGATCGGCAAGATGAGACCCGATGGAACGATCACTGAACCGGGAAATTTTTAAGTTCCGGTACTATTTCATGAAACGGTAAATTTTAAAGGGAGTTTCCCAAACAATCCTGGTTTACCAGAGATAAAAGCGACTATTCAGGTAATTTGATGCCATCCGGTTATACTGCTCGGTAGTAAATCCGCAAGTGCAATCGTCGGTATAATACGACATGATATTGCCGATGTTGGGAACATACCATTGGCCATTCGCATCCTGTGTATATGGTGAAAGCTGACAATCAGGTGCAGGTGAATTTCCTCCTCCCGGATCAGCAGGAGTATCACATATTAAGTCACCCGCAGTGGCACAATTGGAACCATCGGCTAACTCCAAACCAAACTGTGTATCAAAGGTGTGATACAATCCGAAAAAATGACCCATTTCATGTGTGATGGATCCCAGGCTTGTCTTGGCAATTGCAATAAAATCGGGACCTCCGGGGAAATAAGCATAACCACCTACAAGCGTTGGGGGTGTTCTTGAAACCGTTTGAGCGTAAAAAATATTAATCGTATTCGGAACACTGTATAACGCAATCACTTCCGCCTCATCCATCGGTTTTTCAAAACGATTGTATTTATAATTGGGAATATAATCGAACTGGCATACTTCGAAAGAAAGACAAATCGGTGCAAACCAGGAGTTCAAAGTGGCAACTGAACCCAATACCTGTGCTTCTGTTAGTCCGTAATCTCCAAGACTATCGCTGATTATATGTGCAGTAATTGAAAGTGTTTTTCCAAAACAGTAAATCGGGGCGAACTGTGGGGTAAACTGCCCGGTATCCGGAATTGCAAGCTGCTTTGCAACCTGCTGTGGGGTAACTACCGTCCCGCATTTGGTAAAGGGCTGAGCTGAACTATTTCCTGGAATCAAAAAAAGGCAAACACATGCTGCCATTAAAATATTCGAAATGCTTTTCATTATCAAAAGGTGTTGATTCAAAACGGGTGCAATATACAAATATATGTTTTTTTCAAAGATTCCTGAAATACATCAAAAGTTGCATGCCCCCCTTAATACGGCGCAAAATTCCGGACGTTTCTTGTTTGGAATTAAGATTTTTTCCCTATCATTACACAAAGAATTTTATGATTTTCGGACAGTCCGTTCCATATAAAAACATGATTTCAAAATCGTATCATTTATTCCTCTGTTTCCTGTTTCTGATATTACCCGGAGTAGCGTTTTCACAAATTTCGGCAAGCGACAGTAGTGGTTGTGCACCACTGGTAAATGTCACATTTAATTCACCTGGCGGAGCGACGGGTATTAATTGGGATTTTGATGATGGAACCGGCTCGAATCTCCAGGCTCCGATACATTCATTCACGTTACCCGGAGCTTATACTGTTGTTTACACAGCAACTATTGGTGGTAACCCTGTAACATACTCGCTGATAATAAATGTTTATGGAAATCCCGATGTAAAATTCGGCGCTACTCCTCCCCTTTCCGGCTGCATTCCACTGAATGTAGTATTTCATGATTCTTCAACGGGTGGCGGCGGCTCTGCAATTATTTCAAGGGAATGGGCGTTTGGTGACGGCGGTGTTAACATTGGCAATAACGCCAATCCTTCTTACCTGTTTACCCTTCCCGGATCCTTTACAGTCAGCCTTAAGGTTACCGATCAGAACGGTTGTGATTCTTCACTAGCCAAACCCGCCTACATCAATACCTCCTTTCCCCCTAATGCAGTTATTTCTACAAGCCCAAGTCCTCCTTCGTCGTGCCAGCCCCCGCTGTCAGTTTCTTTTTCGGCTTTGGGATCCACGACCAATTCCACAACCGGGACCGGACTTACTTTTTTCTGGGATTTTGGAAGTGGTAATACTTCTACTTTAGTAACACCTCCTGCGATCAATTTTACTTCAGGCGGTGTATTTCCCATATTCCTAACCGTTACCGACAACAACCTGTGTCCGTCAACAGTTAATACCAACGTAATTATCAGCACACCACTCGCAAGCTTCTTTGCAGCTGATGCATCAAATGATACCGTTTGTTCAACTGTGAACTTCCAGAACAATTCCACAGGAGTAAATCCCTGGTTCTCGTATGGGGACGGAACTTTCGGTACAGATACATTTCATACGTATGCTTCATCCGGAACCTACCAGGTAAACCTGCAGGTACAGTCAGGAACATGTCTTGATGACACAACTATAACAATTATTGTGGAAAACGTGGTCGCAAATTTTGCTGCGGTTCCTTCTTACAATTGCATGTGGCCGAATACGGTTCAGTACAACAACCAATCGACTAACGGTAGTACATTCAGCTGGCTGTTTGCTGACTCCACTACATCCAATGCGCAAAATCCATCGCATATTTACCAGGCTCCCGACACCAACCAGTATACAATTTATAATCAGCCGTGGATTGGTTCAACAATGCTGATCATTACCAGTGTTCACGGATGTAAGGATACCGTCTTAAAACCAGATACAGTGTTCCGGATTACGGCACGGCTAATGCCGGATGTCGCCTGGGGTTGCGCACCACTTACTGTGACTTTTTCCGACAGCAGTATTTCCCAGGAACCCATTGTAAACTATCACTGGTTGTTTGGTGACGGAGGCAGTAATAACGGAACCAATACAACGGTAACGCATACGTATACGCAACCGGGAGTTTACTATGCCACCCTCATAATTACAAATAGCGTAGGATGCATAGATACATCGTATGCAATAGCAATTCATGTAGGTGAACCATCAACGCCTGCATTTTCTGTTTCACCAACCCAGATATGTGTGAATACTCCTGTTCAATTCCAGGATAATACGCCACCCGGTGATTCAGCGCAATACTGGCATTACAATGCAGACGGTGGATTCATGTCGCATTGTTATAATGTTCCTGATCCTGTCTGGAGTTTTAATCATGTAACAGGACCGCAGAGTATTTCACTCACAACAGTATATAACGGATGCGAAGGCACTACTACCACCCCTTCCATAATCAATGTTATGGGTCCCCTGGGACATTTTATTGTAATCGGGAACTGTGATACACCCATGACTTATAATTTCCAGGGCGACATACAGGATTCGGAACACTGGACATGGGATGTTGGTGATGGCACTGTTATCACACATCCCACAGCAGTCACTATTTCCCACACATATGCCACAACGGGAGACTTTACCGTGGTTCTCACATCATATAATAATACAACCGGATGTGCACCGTATGTCGATTCCGAAGTGGTACATGTTCGGACTATCGCAGCTTCATTTATAAGCGACAGCCTGATTTGTGCCTCAGTTGATGAACTGTTTAATGGAGCCGGTTCAACAGATGCTTACGGAAATTGTCATGAAGGCTATCTTTGGTATTGGGGAGATAACACACACCCACACCATTCTGAAAATCCATCCATTCAGCATAGTTTCGCTAACGGCGGTCCTGATACTGTTACACTGATCGTAAAGGATATCAATGGCTGTAAGGATACATTGAGCAAGGTTGTAAATGTTTTTGACATTACGGCGAATTTCATTCCGGATGTTCTGTACGGTTGTCTTCCACTGACCGTTAATTTTACGGATAGTTCATTTGCAGATACTACCATTACACAATGGCTGTGGAATTTTGGTGACGGGACTACTTCCAACCTGCAAAATCCAACACATATATTTACTCAAACCGGAGTTTTATACTGGCAGGTAACACTTACTGTAACATCCGAACTGGGATGCCAGTCTAACAAGACTATCATTGTACGACCCTCAATTCCTGATGCTACTTTCTTTGTTCAGGGCTCGAACAACATCTGCGCAGGCGATTCCGTGTCATTCATTGCCAGTTCCACTATTGTAAATGGTTACAACTGGAATTTTGGAAATGGACAGACATCAGTTGCTTACA
>JANWID010000036.1 GCA_025450095.1 Bacteroidia bacterium
ATCATGATTTATGCAATTAAGATGGCATTAATAACCAATTAATTTTGCAGCACCCGACCCCAACGGGGTCGCATGTCATAGAGAAAAATGCGTTTTTTAAAAAAGCGCCGCAGCAGGATTTTTATTCAAAGACGCAATCAAATTGCGGCGCAACCAAACGAAAACATCAATCAGAAAATAGGATTTGTTGTTTGCCAATAGCTTCGGCGTATGTTGTTGTCAATTCACAATTGAAAATGTCATCATTTATATTCACAAAAAAAACCCCGGATGTTCCGGGGTTCACCTTTCATGTTAAAGTGTATTTAATTTCAATGCATCTACCAATTCATTTTCACAAATCTTGCAGCAGACATATTGGTATCATCCGTATATACCACCGTATAAACCCCGGCAGGGAATTCAGAAATATCCAATTGCAATAATTGTGATTTGATTGCCTCATTCATTTGTGTTCCGGAATATACCACTGAACCGAGCACATTAAAAATTTCAACCTGTGCATTCTCACCTGTAAGTTTAGGAAGTGCGACCGTGATATTTCCGGTTGCAGGATTTGGATATAACTTCATATTGCAGATACCCAAACCATTTTCAGGAACCGATAACGGATCAACAATAACAGTTGTAGCTGTATTGGTAGTGATGGGCGGGTTATTATCAAAATAAATATTCGCATGCGATTGAATTGAATCTCCGGCGACCAATCCCGAAACCGGGCGAATACGAAACGTAACAAATCCCTGGCTGCCTTCGGGGTTGGTGACACTGTCGGGGAGCAGAATGTTATCGAATGTGTACCGCATCATACCGTTATAGAATAACTGCACATCATGAGATGATGAAATCAATTCAAACGTATTGATATCTAATTCGGGTGGTATCGACTGTTCCACGCGAACAAAAAATGCGGTGTCATTGCCGGTATTCTGGAAGCGAATGGTGTATTCTAAAACCGGATCGTTGACCAGGTCGGGTGTATAAATAATTTCAGGGTACACAGTGATATCATTTGGATCCCATGAATTCATTAATTCCGTTAAAGTAGTATCATAATTATCCGACGGGGTATAATCTCCTGTAACAGGGTAAAGAATAGCAGAGGATGAAAAGATCGTCCCCATAGTATCCCCTGAATTAGCCATCAATTGAACCATGATCAATTCCTGCGATAATGGTTGTATGTTATTCACATTCCAAACAATCGAATCAGTAGTCACCGATGAAGGTTGTAGTCCTATTGTAGACTGGTAAGTCAATCCCGTATCGGGATACATAACAAGAGTTGCATTCTGCGGTGTGGTGCCCTGGTTATTCACAACAAGTGAAATTATTCCCGACATTCCTGACCGGATGCGTGAGCTATAAGGCATTAATAAAAGTAAATCGTCGAACACACCTGTAGGCTGGAAGGCAAAATCGTGCAATGAATCTGTTTGTTGCCATCCGGAGAACAAGGCTGAATCAAGTGGCGGAACCACATTGTAATAATTAGATTGTTGCCCCCAGTTCCAGGGTGAAATATAAACAGTACCGGTTTCCTGCATATACATGGAATAATTGCCGGTACTATCTGTTTTATGTATGTTAAAAGGAAAAATTCCTCCACGCATTGGGTGATTGACAACAGGCATATCCGTACCATCCATAACCAGGTTTGCATTATAATCGAAGTAGGCCATCCCCATGACCCGGTTACTCAGCGGTAAATAATTAAAATTAAGAGTATCGGCAACCAGGAGATCATCAATATACCACCCACTGCGTCCGAATCCTCCATTATTATTTCCATCAGCTAAAACAAACCGTAAACGGACATCAGGCTGATATGCTGCCAGAGCCGAAATGTCGAATATTTCCCTTTTCCACCACGATGAGTCGGGCAATATAGTAATTCCGGGTTGCCAGGTTGAATAAGAAGCTTCCTGGAATTTGGAACTTTGGGTTGAAAACAATCCGTATCCCAGGTAAGTGCAATTTTGTAGCGAACCGGCAATGTCATCATTAAGTGCTATCCAGGTTGCTCCCCCGTCTAATGAAAGCTCCAGGTACGCCAGGTCAAAAAATTCAATTTTTGCGATGTGATTGAAATAAAGATATACGGAAGAGACAAACGAAGCATCGAATGAATTTGTGGTCATTTTCATAATATCGCCGGGATTCTGAATGGATGCCGAGTCACACCAAAGTCCGCTGACATGAAGCCTTGAGAGCGTATCCCATGTTGTACCGGGAGGTATCGGATCGTATGTTACACTGTCGACAATTTCAAAATCCTCATGTAATAATTGAGCGTGACCATATGAAATGACCATTAGGTTTAACAGCAAGTGTAAAGCGATTTTTTTCATAGTAGGCTGTGATTGGTAAAGAGTTAATTCACATTGCAGGTTTTGAGTAAGTTTTTTAAATTCCGAAATAAAAAGATTGAACGATTTAGAAACAGAAATTTTCCAAATAAAAACTGATGCAAAAAATAACTTAAGAAGGTAATTCCACTTAAAAGACGATTTTATCCCGCTTTACGTTGCCTGATGAAAATTCCTGTAACGAATGTACGAATGGGCTTTGCCCTACGAATCTACGAATGTAACGAATGTACGAATGGGCTTTGCCCTACGAATCTACGAATACCGCATTCGTAAATTCGTAGATTCGTAATTATTCGTAATTCGTTACATTCCTTTTTCCGCCCAAAAAAAAACCCCGGTTTACCGGGGCTCTTCTTTCATGTTAATGTGTAAGCAATTTCTTCCGTTCGTGGTTGTGGTTTGGTTACTGCATCCTTTTAACATTAACAGCATTGAGGCCTTTTCTGCCTTCAGTGACTTCGTACGACACCAGGTCATTTTCCCTGATTTTGTCGATCAGGCCCGAGTGGTGCACGAAGATCTCCTGCTTTGAATCATCCTCAACGATGAATCCAAAACCTTTGGACTCATTGAAAAATTTAACTTTTCCTGTTTTCATTGTTAATCAATTAATTTTGTTAATAATGCGTCAAAAATAACATTATTTATTTACAATTTACAAAACGTAAAAAAAATCAAAAATCTTTTGAACACTGCTTTTACACTTGAAGGTCAAATAGTTGACGTGGTCAATCGGAGAATCTTTCCGGGCCGTTTATACATAAAAAACGACAGAATTGAAAAAACTGAAACGCTTTCCGGCAGCAATCCGGCCCTTCCTTTTATCCTGCCCGGCTTTGTTGATTCACACATTCATATTGAAAGCTCCATGCTTACTCCGTATGAATTTGCCCGAAAAGCGCTTGTTCATGGAACGGTGGCAACAGTAAGCGATCCTCATGAAATTGCAAATGTGTGCGGGTTGGAAGGGGTGTATTATATGTTGGAAAATGCAAAAGATGCCAGGCTAAAGATCCGCTTTGGTGCACCCTCGTGCGTGCCCGCGACAACTTTTGAAACCGCCGGTGCTTTTTTGAATCCATCAGCTGTTGAAACACTATTAAAACGAAAAGACATTCACTACCTGTCGGAGATGATGAATTATCCGGGCGTGCTGCATGGTGATCCGGAGGTAATGGAAAAAATAAGGCTTGCTCAACAATACGGAAAGCCGGTCGATGGCCACGCACCTGGTTTAACCGGAGATGCCGCGATCCGGTATATCAATGCCGGGATCATCACCGATCACGAATGCTTTACCCTGGAAGAAGCATTACACAAGGTGCAGCATGGTATGAAAATTATTATCCGGGAAGGTTCCGCAGCCCGGAATTTTGAGGCCCTTCATTCCCTGGTCTCTTCTCATACCAATATGGTGATGTTCTGCAGCGACGATAAGCATCCCGATGAACTGATCGTGGGACACATCAACATGATTGTAAAACGTGCCCTGGCAAAGGGACATGCATTGTTCGATGTTTTACAATGTGCCTGCATAAACCCGGTGCTGCATTATAACCTGGATGTGGGCCTGCTGCGCGAAGGTGATCCTGCTGATTTCATTGTTGTGGATGATCCTGAAAAATTGAATGTAATGCAGACGTACATCAATGGTGAACTGGTTGCTGATCAAAAAAAATGTACCCTGGAAAAGAAAAGTCATGCTATCATCAATAACTTTTCAGCACGCGAAAAAATCGCAACCGATTTTCATATATCCGCCACCGGTACTATGCTCCGGGTAATTGAGGCTATCGATGGACAACTGATCACCCAATCCATTTTATATCCCGCAAAGGTTATTAATGGTTTCGCTGTTGCGGATGTTGATCACGACATTCTTAAAATTACTGTTGTGAACCGTTACCGGGATGAGAAACCTGAGGTGGCATTCATCAAAAATTTCAACCTGAAAAGCGGAGCTATTGCCTCAACCGTCGCGCATGACTCCCACAATATTATTGCAGTGGGTGTTGATGATGATTCCATTTGCAGGGCTATAAACCTGCTCATTCAAAATAAAGGAGGACTGAGTGTGGTTAATGGCGAAGTTGAAATGGTGCTGCCATTGCCGATTGCCGGATTGATGAGTGACCAGGATTGTGATACGGTAGGAAAATTATACACCAAACTTGATCGGAATGTAAAAGAAATGGGATGTACGTTGCGGGCTCCGTTTATGACGCTATCATTTATGGCGCTGCTGGTGATACCAAGTCTGAAGCTAAGTGACCTGGGATTATTTGACGGTAATGAATTCCGTTTTACCAGCCCTGTTTTTTGATTTGCTATTTGTGTTATTTTTTATTCTCCCGGTATAAAAAACTAAAACAACCTGCCTACCGCAGACAGGGATTTTACCAGATTTTACAGAAAAGGAACGAGATGCGCGCAGAATAATTACAACCAGGCAACAAAGTAACGAAGGTCAAAAATGATGGGATGTTCTGCTTGCGATCTTAGTTGTTCAGACGCAAGCAGAGCGTCCCTATAATAATCAGGTTATTATTATTTCATTTCGGCTGATGGCTGCCTACTGCCGACTGCCGACTGAATTTTCAAATACTCGCCTGCCCCAACAAAACAACCGGGTTTTCCAAAAATCCTTTCAGCGTCTGCAAAAACTTAGCGCCGGTAACACCATCCACAACACGGTGATCACAACTAAGTGTAACTTTCATGATGCTGGCACGGGATATTCTTCCATTTTTTATTACTGCAGCTTCTTTCACACCGCCCACCGCCAGGATGCAGGCGTCCGGAGGATTGATGATGGCAGTGAATTCATCAATGCCAAACATTCCCAGGTTGGAAATGGTAAACGTGTTTCCTTCCCACTCTGCAGGCTGGAGTTTTTTATCACGTGCTTTCTGCGCAAGCAATTTTACTTCGGAATTAATTTGTGTCAGCGATTTACTGTCGGCAAAACGCACAACAGGGACAAGAAGTCCTTCATCAATGCCAACGGCAACGCCTATATGAATATGGTGATTGACCCGGATACGGTCTTCGAGCCAGGATGAATTTACTTTTGGGTGCTGGCGCAATGTTGCTGCGCATGCCTTAATTACAAAATCATTCACAGAAATCTTTGCTTCCGCAACCGCGTTAATACTTTCTCTTGCATCCATGCACCGGTCCATGTTGATTTCCATGGTCAGGTAAAAATGCGGTGCGCTGAATTTGCTTTCAACAAGGCGCTTCGCTATGGTTTTGCGCATTTGTGAAACTGCAATCTCATCAAAGCTTTCTGTTGTTACCGCATCGGCCTGCATGCCTGCTGAAGCGACAAACGATCCGGGCTTGAACCAGTCGATATCACGTTTCACCACCCTGCCTCCATCACCACTACCCATGATTTTGGTAAGATCAATTCCTTTTCCTTCGGCAAGTTTTTTAGCAAGTGGTGAAGCTTTCACACGATCACCTGCGACTGCAGCTGCTGTAGCAACAGGTGCTGTTTCTTTTACCGGTACAGGCGCTGGTGCCGCAGGTGCAGCAGGTTTCTGTGATTCTGCGGCAGGAGCTGCTTCCGGTTTCTTAGACGCGGTAGCAGGAGTTTCAGCAGACGGTGCTTTTGCTTTTTCCTGTTCCAGCAGTGCTTTATAATCTTCACCTGCTTTCCCGAGTATGGCTAAAATTCCATCTACGGGAGCTGATTTTCCTTCTTCCACACCTTTATATAATAAAACACCATCCTGGAATGATTCAAATTCCATGGTTGCTTTGTCAGTTTCAATTTCCGCTACCAGGTCTCCTGATTTAATGGTATCGCCAACGTTTTTGTGCCATTTCGCCACAACCCCTTCGGTCATGGTGTCGGACATTTTGGGCATTCGGACTATTTCAGCCATGTGAATAAATTAATTTAAAATTAGGAATTAAAAATTAAAAATTGATTCTACTTAATTAGACTTTTCCTTGTTGTGATAACTATTTTCGAAAGAATATTGAGAATGTCATTTGCTTCTTTTAAGTATGATTTTAGATCCAGTCCAGGATCTTCAGCCTGGATGAGTTTCAGCCAATAATTCGTTTCCCGGGCCTCCTTGTTTGCAATAATTAACTTTGATAAAAAATCTCTTTTTGATGCACCACCAATTGCTTCTTCGACATTAGCACCAATGCTTGTTCCGGATCTCAAAAGTTGATTTGCCAAAACATGATCCTGTTTTTGTTTAAGCTGCCTGTATAATTTAATCATTGATATTGCAAATTCGAATGTTTTTTGTTGAATAAGATTGTTTTTCATTATATAAAGTGTTAGTAATAAAAAATAGATAAAATTCTAACTACAAATGATGTCAATCCCCAATTTTAAATTTTTAATTCTTAATTTTTAATTTCATTTTACTCAATTATATATGGATAAGGATCAGAGTAAACATCTTTGAACAATTCATCCGGAGTTGGGTATGGTGATTCTTCAGCAAACTTAACACTTGCTTCAACAATATCGTTCACACGTTTATTAATCGTTTCAATATCCGCTTCAGATGCCATATTGTTTTCAAATAATTTTTGCTTAACAATTTCAACAGGATCTTTTGCTTTATAACTTTCCACTTCTTCCTTAGTACGATACTTCGCCGGATCACTCATTGAATGTCCTTTATAACGGTACGTTTCCATTTCGAGCAACACGGGACCATTTCCTTTTCGAGCATGGTTCACTGCTTTTTCCATTGCAAGATGCACCGCTTCCGGACTCATGCCATCGACGGGCTCCGAAGGCATGTCGTAAGATTGTCCCAGCTTATAAAGACTCGTAACATTGCTGGTACGTTCCACCGATGTTCCCATCGCGTAAGCATTATTTTCAATAATGAAAATAACCGGCAGCTTCCAGAGCATGGCCATGTTCAGCGCTTCATGAAACGCACCCTGGCGAACAGCGCCATCTCCCATGTAACATACACAAACATTATCGGTGCCTTTGTATTGTTCCGCGAAAGCGATTCCCGCACCCAGCGGAATTTGCCCACCCACAATTCCATGGCCGCCAAAAAACCGATGCTCGTTTGAGAACATGTGCATGGATCCGCCTTTGCCTTTGGAACAACCTGTAATTTTTCCGAACAGCTCTGCCATAACTTCATTGGCCGAAATTCCTTTGGCTAACGCATGTGCATGATCGCGGTACGCAGTGATCATTGCATCTTCTTTTCGCAATACCGTCATGGCACCGGCCATCACCGCTTCCTGTCCGATGTACAAGTGACAAAATCCTTTTATCTTCTGCACCCCATAAAGCTGACCAGCCCGTTCTTCAAATCTTCTCATGAGATACATCAGTTCGTACCAGAACAAATAGGTATCCTTGTCAAATTTGCTTTTAGTTGCCGGGTTCTGCTTTTCCACTTTGACGTTCGTTGACATAATTAAAGGTATTTAACAACCAGGTATTCTCATATACCGGCTCTACCCGGCAAAAGTAATAAAAGTACCTCAGGCAGACGAATACGTTTGTTCCTCAATTGCCGGCTGGAAAGCCTATATTCCAACGATTTGATTATTTTTGATTTAACCCTTTAATGGGAATCCATGAAAAAGATCACCTCCCAGTTTGAATACGAAGTTTATGATCACGCCGGGGAGTTACCCGCAATTGATCAACAATTGTTAAAAGAAGCTACCGACGCCGCTGCAAAAGCATATGCCCCTTATTCGGGATTTAACGTAGGCGCAGCCGTGCTTCTTGAGAATGGTATTATTGTCCAGGGGAGTAACCAGGAAAATGCAGCCTACCCATCGGGATTATGTGCTGAAAGAGTGGCTGTGTTTTCAGCCAGCGCACATTACCCGGGTATCCGGATAATCGCTATTGCCATCACCGCAAAATTCAATGACAACAACATTTTATTACCGGTTTCACCCTGTGGTGATTGCCGCCAGGTAATTGCAGAATATGAACACCGTTTTGAAAAAAATATCCGCCTCATCATGACAGGTGAAAACGGTACGGTCACCGTAGTGAAAAATATTAAAACATTATTGCCGATGCTTTTCAATTCGGAGATGCTGACAAACAAAAAATAAAATCGAAGATTTTTATCCGGGCGTTACCCCTGCAGCAGAGCAAAGCACGCTGCAGGGCTATCCCGTGCAGCGTGCTTTGCTCTGCTGCAGGGGTCGGGCTTTCGCTGCATACGCGCCAGGTGAATATGGTACTGAAATTTGTTCCCGTTTCTTTTTCCTCCGCCACAATTTTCGTGCGGCGGGTATGGCCCTCCGGGCACGCTCAATCCCTAACGCGGAAAACATTTTTGTTACAAATATGCGACCCCGTTGGG
>JANWID010000037.1 GCA_025450095.1 Bacteroidia bacterium
AGTGTTTCGTTGAGGGACCCTTAATGTCGGAATCTTTGGATAGCTTCTGGAAACTGCGTGCGGAATTTATTTCCAGAACTTATTCGGTAACTGAAGATGAATATCTGAATCGTACCGCTTCCGAATTACAGCAAATAATTAAATTGCCCGAATTCAGCAGCGTGTATTTATGGTTCGAAGATGATCTGTTCTGCCAGGTGAACCTTTGGTTTATACTTTCTCTTTTAAGTGGTCAGAAAAATATTTCAGTTCGAAGAGTATTTCCATATACACCGAATGAAATGGATAGATGGAAGGGATTTGGCATTGCAACACCGGATATGCTGGAAGCAGCATTACAATCCTCTGTTTTGTTACGTGAAGAAAACATCCAACTCGGAAAAAATTTGTGGGAAGCGTATGTGAAACAGGATTTTGATACATTAAAATCTCTTGCCGCTAACAAAACTTCAGGCTTCCAAGAATTAAAGAATGTAATTGCTGCACACGTGGAACGTTTTGGTAGCGAAGGGCGGCCGGAAAAAACAATCCGGAAAATTATAGAGGATGGTGTTACTTCTTTCCAGGAAGTTTTTACAGAATTTTCAAAGCGGGAAGGAATATATGGTTTCAGTGATTTGCAGGTCAGGCGGATTTTTGAACAGTTTAGCTTTAACGAAAAATAATACTCCTTTGCCAGGCAACTGCCATAAGATATCGTCATAATTTCCAACTGTAGCTGACTTAGCTGTTAAAATAAAATAACAACACTTGCGTTAATTTATACGCTATGGAAAATTCTTTATTTGCAAAGACCGACGACTACATCAGCAAACTGCTGGCCGAAGAAGATGATGTGCTTCGCAAAGTGATTGCATCAATAACTAAGGCTGGTATCTCACAGGCAAGCATTTCTGCAAACCAGGGGAAGCTACTCCAGGTGCTCATGAAAGCCTGCAACGCACAACGCGTTCTGGAGCTGGGAACACTTGGCGGTTACAGCACCATCTGGATGGCACGCGCACTTCCTGAAAATGGTAAGATCATAACGATTGAATCGGATCCGCTTCATGCTGCACTCTCAAAACGGAATTTTGAGAACGCTGGTCTTTCAGGTAAAATAGAATTAATTACCGGAAATGCAATTGAGGTACTTCCCATGCTGCTTGAAAAAAAGGCAGGGCCGTTCGATTTTATTTTCATCGATGCCGATAAGCCACCTTACACCGAATATTTTAATTATGCAGTAAAACTATCCCGACCGGGAACCATAATTGTATGCGACAATGTGATCCGCGCCGCAAAAGTTCTCGAACCACACAGCGATGATGAAAAAGTAAGAGGAGTACAGCGCTTTAATGAGATGCTTGGAAAAAATAAAAATGTTATGGCAACTATTTTACAGACAGTTGGTGTAAAAGAACACGACGGTATGGCCGTTGCCGTTGTGACTGGGTACGGATTACAGATTCTTTGATAACGCGGAATCGGATGTACAAATTACAGATTAATTACCATGAACATCCATCTGTAATCGTTCAGGTAGATTAATCCCGGAATTTTTTTTATCATTGATCCCCCATGAATATTCGTGAAGCCCGCGTGCAGGACATTCCACAAATGCAAATAGTCCGTCACAGCGTAAAAGAAAATGTATTATCCGATCCGGCATTGGTTACGGATGCCGATTCGGCAAATTATATTACCCGCAGAGGTAAGGGATGGGTTTGTGAAGAAGACAATGTTGTTATAGGTTTCGCAATTGCCGACCTCAAAGGGCATAATATCTGGGCATTGTTTGTCCGACCTGATTTTGAAAGGCAAGGCATTGGAATCCGTTTACATGAAACCATGATGGATTGGTATTTCAATCAAACGCAGGAAACCGTCTGGCTTAGCACAGCACCCGGCACCCGAGCTGAACAGTTTTACAGGGCAGCCGGATGGATCGAAACCGGAACCTATGGAAAGGGTGAAATTAAATTTGAGATGACTTTTGAAATTTGGTTTAAGAAAACTCATAATCGTTAAATGTTCCTCCGTCATGCGAACAGCCGCATGCTGTCCTTACATTACTAGAGGAATTGATCTTGTTCCTTTTCTTGTAAAATCTTGTTACATCTCGTTGTTATTTTCGCCGCGATCTGATCTCAAACCCAAAAAGATGAAACGTAGTGTCTGTATTATTATGTTGCTTCTGGCAGGAAACGTTGTGTTCGGGCAAACGGAATCAGATGATATTATAATTTATAAAAAATTATTATTTAAAAATGATCCGGACAGCGCCATTATTTATGCTGATTCCACAATGGGCTGGGACAAAATTTTGGAATCTCTGGAAGAAGGTTATCTGAAGGTTACTTTTGGTAAGAATGAAGATCAGAAAATTAAATTAACTAAGGGGGAGCTTCAGGAAATTAAAAGCCGCATAAGTGAATATCGCAACTTTGTTTTGCCGGAAAATTTATTCCAGAATTCCCGGCGCATTCCTGCCGACAGTCTGCATCGGTTTATTTATGATCAGCATTTAGGTAAAGCCGCTAAAATCAACAACGCCCTGGAATCAAAAGATTATAATACTTTAAAAAAGTTGAATGGTGCTGCATTGAATTGGGTTCATGGATTTTCGAAACCTGTATTTTTCAAAGACAATACATTTTGTGTTGTTTACAGGATGGCATTCTGCGATATTTCCGCAGGTCATGAATCAGTTACTGTTTTGAAAAACACATCAGGCAGTTGGGAAGTTTGGGGACATCTTTACCTGGGTGATTGGTGATTCCATTTTTATTATTATTTTTAATTTTTAATTTTATTAACCATGGACATTTCATCACAACTTGCAAAGCATTTCACGGATGTTCACTTCGGAGGAAACTGGACATCGTCCAATCTCAAAGATAACCTGGAAGGTGTTACCTGGAAGATGGCGGTAACCAAAGTCGAAAATCTCAATACAATTGCCTTGCTTGTTTTTCATATGAATTATTATGTAAGCGCCATATTGAATGTTTTCAGGGGAACACCGTTTAAAGCTCATGATAAATATAGTTTCGATATGCCACCCATACAGTCACAGCAAGATTGGGATACTCTGGTTAAAAAAACTTTTGATGAAGCCGAAGAGCTTGCTACCTACATTGAAAAATTGCCAGCCGAAAGGCTTCTTGAAAATTTCGTTGATCCTAAATATGGAAATTATTTAAGAAATATTCTTGGCGTAACCGAACACAATCATTATCACCTGGGGCAAATCGCAATTATAAAAAAAACTATACTGGAGGAATCAAAATATAAAACCGATAGCGCGATAAATTCCTGAAAATGGAATTCTTCAACCTTTAGTGAATCATTTATGAAACCACTTACAAAAATATTAATCGCAATCCTGGTCCTAACCGCAATCGTTCCATTCAAGCTGGCGCTGCTTTGTATTATGAATCCCGGCGATGCTATTTCTTTTTTTGATATTGCTACTGTTACACCAGAAATAGAAAAATTGCTAATTGTAACCGGGTGTTTTGTGCTGGCTACCGTGGCGTTTCAGTTAGTCGCAGCCTGGTGGCTGGTTACAGGAAAAGCAGCCGGGTTTGACCTGGCGGTTTTTACCGGTTGTATCGCGATTGGTCGTGGTGCATTAATGTTATTGCTTTTGAAATCACATGACAGCAATGATATCCGGATCAGCATCGTACCCATTGTTTTCGGAACACTGATCCTGGTGTTTTCAATTATTGCGGCTAAAAGACATTCCGCAGTCTGATATTTCTAGTCAAATCGTTACGGTTTCCTGGGTTTTCTAACCGTTTTTATGATTTATACTATTGATTTACAGGTTTTTATTTTTCATCCCGAACAAAACCACACTTTACCCGGATTATGTAGAATATATTTTACAAGTTTTTTGTATCTTTCTCTCTTCATATTTGGTATCAGGTATTACATACGCACATGTAATATGCTTTACCAGACCTCAGTAGTTGTAATTCTCCCTATTCACACTTTACTGATGCTGTTACATCCATTAGTACTTATTCTGCTTGCGACCGGGTTTTTGTTTCTTGTCTCCGGTTGGCTTCTGAAAAAGTGGCCACCAAAAAAGATCAACATCTTATGCGGGTATCGCACTGCGCGATCATTGCGTAATAAAGAAAGTTGGGATTTTGCTCAAAAAATGGCCGCAACCGAAGCGTTGAAATGCGGAGCTATCCTCAGTATTGCTTCTGCTATCGGATTATTCTGGCACCCTGCAATATCTATTGCTGCTATGGTCTCTTTGGGTTTTATCCTCGCTGTTTCTATTTTTTTCTTCCTTCGCATCGAGTCGGCTTTGAAAAATAAATTCGAATCC
The DNA here is from genome assembly GCA_025450095.1 of Bacteroidia bacterium. The sequence goes on from JANWID010000037.1 coordinate 4,331, forward strand.
TGATTTAACTGGTTAACTTTTGGAGAAATTCTGGTTGACAGAATTCTTATTCATATAGTGCCGTAAAAAGAGGAACGCGAATCCAACGGATCAGGCTGATTTGCGCTGATTTATTCCTTAGAAAAAATTTATCCCTGTCTGCCACTACTAACCAATATGTAATTTTGCACTTGCTAAATTTCCGAAAATGAACACCGAAGATATTCGCCAACTCTGTCAATCGCTCCCTGCCGTAACCGAAGATATTAAATGGGGCCATGATCTTGTATTTTCTATTGGTGCGAAAATGTTCTGCGTAGTTGGTCTTGACGAGGTTCCTGTTTCTGCTTCTTTTAAAGTAACAGATGATGAATTCGATGAGATGTCGAATCGCAAAGGATTTAAGCCGGCGCCTTATGTTGCAAAATACAAATGGGTGTTCACGGAAGACATCAACCACCTGTCGAAGTCGGAATGGAAAAAATACATTCGCCAATCCTACGATCTGGTAAAATCAAAACTTCCTGCAAAGATCCGGAAACAGCTCAATGAAAAATAATAGTGGAATGTTTCAGGTTAATGGTTTTTCCATTTTTCTTTTTCTCATTCGCTTAACCCATTTTTCCACTTCAACAGCATGAAATAAAACAAGCGAAGCCCCGATGCAAATCAGCAGCTCTTCAATTGACAACGGAACTGTTTTAAAAAATTTATTCGCTATTGGCAGGTAAATCACCGCGAGCTGCAGCAAAAATGTCATCCCTACAGTAATGGACAATTGAAGATTGGAAAATATTCCCTGGGTGAAAAGAGACTCACTATCGCTACGGATTGCCATCACATGAGCAAGCTGCGATAATGATAACACGGTAAATACCATGGTTTGCCATTGCGGCCCCCGCGATTGCGCCCAGGCAAGCGTTGCAAGTGTTATACCTGCCATAAATAACCCTACCCAGGAAATGTGCACTGCGATTCCTCCTGAAAAAAGACTCTCATTTGTTTTCCTGGGAGGGCGTTGCATAATATCCTTTTCGGCTTTTTCTTCCGCGAGTGCCAGACCTGGCAAGCCATCGGTAACGAGATTGATCCATAAAATGTGAATGGGCAACAGCGGTATTGGCAATCCAAGCAACGGCGCCAGGAAAATAGTCCATATCTCAGCGCTATTGCAGGTCATGATGTACTTAACAAATTTTCGGATGTTCTCGTATATCCTTCTGCCTTCGCCGACTGCTTTCACTATGGTGGAAAAATTATCATCCAGCAGAATCATGTCCGCCGCTTCTCTGCTCACATCGGTGCCGGTAATTCCCATAGCCACACCGATATCGGCGGCCTTAAGCGAAGGTGCATCATTCACACCATCTCCCGTCATTGCGACAAAATGATTTTTCGCCTGCAGCGCTTTGACAATGGTGAGCTTTTGTTCCGGTGATACGCGTGCATACACACTGATCTGCTCCACGCGATCCCGCAACGTTGCTTCTCCCATGACGCTGAATTCCTTTCCGGTAACTACAAATCCATTTTCATGCAAAAGTCCCAGCTGTTTGGCAATCGCTTCCGCTGTCGCGGGATGATCTCCGGTAATCATCACCGGCTTTATGCCAGCTGTAAGGCAATCCTGAATTGCGGCCTTCACTTCTTCACGGGCCGGATCGATCAGGCCGGCAAGACCGGCGAAGACAAAATTTTGCTCCAGGGAGTTGTCCGAAATATTTTTTGGTAAGGTATCAATTATCCTTGCCCCGAAAGCCAATACGCGTAAGCCGTTAGCCGCCCACTGGTCGGCGAGCTGGAGAATGTCATCCATTTCCTGTTTTTTTTGTAAACGGGATGTGATGAATTCCACGGCACCTTTGGAAAGCACCAGGTAACTATCATTGCAACGATGTACAGTTGTCATACATTTCCGGTCAGAGTCGAATGGCAATTCCGATACTCTCGGAAAAATTTCCGCAATTCCATCATGCCTGTATTTGTCGCGTGCATATTCCACAAGTGCTATTTCGGTGGGGTCTCCGCTAAAATTTCCTTCTGATGAAATCTTTACATCATGATTGAGAAGCAAAGCAGCCTGAAAAGCATGAATATTTCCCGGAAGTTGCAGTGAGGATTCTGCTTCATTTACTTCCACTACTTTCATTTTGTTAACGGTGAGCGTGCCCGTTTTATCGGAACAAATAAAAGTTACCGATCCTAAGGTTTCAACTGCAGGAAGTTTCCGGATCAATGCATGTTGCTGAACCAATCGGTTGGCACCACGCGCAAGGGCAATGGTAATAAGAGCAGGTAATGCCTCAGGAATTGCGGCCACAGCAAGGCTGATAGAAAGCAGTAGCATTTGTAACGGATCTTCACCACGCAACAACCCCACACCGAAAAGCAACAGGCAAATAAGCAGGATTATATAAGAAAGCTTTCGCCCGAAATCAGCCATTCTTTTCTGCAACGGTGTTTCCGGGTTTTCTTCCTGTAACATAGAAGCGATTTTTCCGATCTCGGTATCCATCCCTGTTGCAATAACAACTCCCTTCCCCCTGCCATGTGTTATAACGGTCCCTTTATATGCCATGTTAGTCCGGTCACCGAGCGGTGCCGAATTATCCTCCAAAGATTTTGTGCTTTTATCTGCTGCAACCGATTCCCCGGTAAGGGCGGCTTCTTCAATCCTGATGCTATGCGATTCCAAAAGGCGAACATCAGCAGGAACCGCGTTTCCTGCTTCAAGTAAAACCACATCGCCGGGAACAAGATCGGCGGAAGGAAGCTGAACCTGCCGGTTATCACGAAGCACCGTTGTTTGTAATGCCGCAATTTTCTTTAACGCTGCCATGGCTTTTTCAGCGCGATACTCCTGGATAAAGCCGATTATGGCATTCAGCAAAACAATTACAATGATGATTATCGTGTCGGTGAGCTCACCAATGATTCCGGAAATAATTGCGGCGGCGAAAAGAACCAAAATCATAAAATCCTTAAACTGACGAAGGAAAAGCAGCCAGGAGGGAATGTTTTTTTTCTCTAATAGTTCGTTTGGTCCGTGTTCTTCAAGTCGGTTAGTCGCTTCCTGGTCACTTAGTCCGGAAGGTGACGTATTCATCATACGCAACACTTCTTCCGGACTCATGCAGTGCCATTGCTCCGGTGTATTTTCCATCCATGAAAAGTGTAGAACTATTCAAATTTAGTGAATATAAACTTAATGTAACGAATGTAACGAATTTACGAATCGGCTGCGCCGTACGAATCTACGCATTACGAATAGTGATTTATTCGTAATGCGTAGATTCGTATCCCATTCGTAAATTCGTTACATCCGTTACATAATACATTTCGGTACATCCTTTTCCCTTTACCATTAATTCACCCCTATGACGGAATTGAAATTGCGGATCGTTTTTGATTTGCTCGTAAGTAGTTTTTGATATATTTACTTTCCCGGGTTCTGCGGCATTTTCCATCCGGGAAGCAACATTTACGGTGTCGCCGTAAATGTCGTACTGAAATTTTTTCTTTCCCACAATTCCAGCAACGACGGTCCCGGTATGAATGCCTGCGCGGATTTCAAATGAGAATTTGCCTTCCGATTCTTTTTGTTTCCTGCGTTGTTCCATAAACGCTGTCATCTCTATTGCTGCAAGTACCGTGTTTTTCGCTGTATCATCTCCAGCCACCGGAAGTCCGCCAACAACCATATATGCATCTCCAATTGTTTTTATTTTTTCCAGGTGGTACAATTCAGTAATCGCGTCAAAGTCCATGAAGCATGCATTGAGTTCCGAAATCAGCTCTTCGGGTGACAACCTGGAAGATTGTTGTGTAAAATCTTTAAAATCTGTAAACAGTATCGTAACGTTTTCAAATTTCCGGGGTGTGGCCCTTCCATTTTCTTTCAGCTCTTTGGCAATATCGCCAGGCAGAATGTTGAGAAGCAGATTATCGGAGCGTTCTTTTTCCCTCGAAATTTCCGTTCGGGATTTTCGGATGTATCTTATCCTGTTAAACAAAGAAACTGCTCCTATAAGCAAAAGCAGCGTTGCCACTATAAAAATGTTGCGTGTTTGATTTTTCTTACGAATGGTTTCCGCATGCGCGCGTTGAATTCTGCCTTGTTCGTCGGCCCTTGCAACACTGTCTGCAAATACTTGCCTGGTAAATTCCATATGCTGCAGCGCTTCGAGTGTTTCCGCATCTTTAATGCTGTCGGCGATCACATGCATTTGTTCATGAAATTCCAAAGCAAGCTGGCGGTTACCAAGTGCTTTATAGTTTTTATACAGGCAATTGCATGCAGATTCCTGGTGACTGAGCGATCCTACCTGTGTTGCAGCATCAAGTCCTTTCCTGCAATAAGCTACTGCATCTGCATGACGTTTTAGAACATCATATGCTGTTCCTATATTTATATACGTAAGGGCTATACTTCTCTTGTCACCAATATCCTCACTGATGGCAAGACTTTTCTTATAATGTTCCAGTGCTTTATTGGGTTCACCATTTTCCTGTAGCAACTGACCTAAATTATTCAAGCCAACTGCAACATCCCGCCGATCTCCCAATGCTTCACTTATTTCCATGCTTCGGTGGTAATACGTGTACGCGCTGTCGGTTAAATTTTTCGATTTATAAATAAGGCCCATGTTGTTTAATGAACTGGCCTCGCCTCTGCGGTCATTCCGCTCCCTGCTTAGTGCCAGGCTTCGTGTAAAAAAATCCAACGCGTTGTCGTACTTTTCCTGTTCGCTATACACGATGCCGATATTGTTCAGTGATTTTGAAATTCCTTCGGGGTCTTTTATAGTTTCCCTGATCTTCAGGCTTTGCATATAATATTGTATTGCGCGCGCATACTCACCTTCATAATAATAGATGATGCCAATACTATGCAGACTATTTGCCTGGTTTTTTCCATTACCGGTTCTGTTACTGATTGCAAGACTTGCATGAAAACATTTAAAAGCGCTGAAATAATCACCTCGTATGATCCAGGAATTCCCCTGCAGGTTCAGGGCGCGTGCAACCCAATCGGGCTGATCCTTTTTCAACGCTTCATCATGAAGCATGTCTGCAAAGAAAAAAGCACTATCGGGCTGACTGTATAAATAACCTTCCCAGGAATAATCGAATAATGCACTGAACCGGGCCGAGTCGGAAACGGATTCATTTTTCCATACACCCCACAGAGAATCCAGGTTCCGGGCTGGTAAGTTGAGCGTGCTTATGCCGATCAGGAATATTAAAACCGTTTGCCTTCTCATAAATTTAAATCCGTTTCCGCCCTGACAAAGTTCCCCGCCTGGGTCAAACAGGTGTAATCCGTACATCCGATTCCGTCACGATCAGCATCCCTGCCTGCCTGCCGGCAGTTGTAATCCATACCTAACGAGATTAGCATTTAAAAATACTGCTTTTGCCATTAAAAAACATCTGTTCGCCCAACCACGATAAAAAATCGAGCTTGAATTCATTTCTCTTATGGAAAAATTACTGCAGTATTTTGGAGTAGATGAATTATTACACAGTCGTTGAATTGTTAATAACATTGTATTTGCTTCTTCAATTACTGTTTAAAATCCATTCCGTTTTTTATAGGAATCATTACTTTCGCTGCTTACTTTTCTGTCGTTTAAATATCATCACGCATGACTCCTTCTTCCAGAAACCCACATGAAATTCCGGCGGGAATTTCGGAATACATCAAGCAAAATTTCCAGGACGATTACCTGACCCAAATCCGGGAGGTGCATGTGAAAAATGGTGAAATTTATTTTTTTGTTGATGTTAGTCACGATGACAACCTGTATCATCTAAAGTTCAATTCAAAAGGCGTTCTTGTTCAGCAGGAGCTGGAGTATCTTCCCGAATTTCCGGATGAAGATGATATTGATAAGGATGTCTGAAATTTTTTTGACACCGCCTTTCAATAAATAATAATCTTTTTGAAAAAAAATTCCTTTTCTGTGCTTTCGAGGCAAATTAAATAAGCTCCCTTTCTTATACCATTCATCATTACCTGCTCACCGGGATCAGGAACTTCTAAAACTTTTCTCCCTGTTAAATCATACGCCGTTAATCGTTCTGCATATTCCTGGCTTCCTACAGGATAACGGATCTCCAGCAAACCGTTGCTGTAATATACATTAGGTTGAACCGTTGCTTCCAGCTGTTGCAACGATGTTGTGCTGTCGGCAATAACAGAAACATCATCTATAAAATAATAGGCTCCGAATGATCCGCTCGTTCCTGGTTGTGTTATGGTTGTAGTGGTGTCGTCGTGAAAATTACCAATCGTGATATAAAGTTCTCCGCCGGTGGCGAGATATGGCCCGTTAACACGCTTCCAGTTAACAGTATCATTCAACGCTCCACTTATATTTTCTACCTGTGGAATAACGTTTATATGCAAGGCGTTGGTAAAAAATCCGGGCGCTGTCGTGCTGATGTATGCTCCCAGTTCTTCAATCGCCTGAATATATCCATTGTTAAGACTTACATAAAATTCCACATCATAAATAGTTCCCGCAACTAATGGCGAGTTAAATGTACCAGTGATATATTCGCGATACTCCGTTCCATAATTGTAACCAATAATCCCGGAGTAGCCTTCCCCGGTTCTTGGCGATTGAACAGTAGGCTGAATGCCCGGACAATTGAAATTATAATAATCGGAACTACCAACGGTTGGCTTATCCCAGTTTGCGATATAATTACTTCCATATTGGCCAAACCCCGGACAAGTGATGAATACGTCGAAGCTCGGGTTTATTACCAGGTTCTGGGCAATGGTTATGCTCGAAATAAAAAACAAGACAGCAAGCAGCGGAAACTTTTTCATAGCTAATTACATTATAAATCAAATTTACAATTTTATGCGATGCCCTCCAAGCACTCTTTTTCCCCGCGCTTCGATTCCTCTTACAAGAAAAGAAACCAGGTTTTAAATTACCCAGGAATTGCTCTCATTCCTTTCTGTAAATACTTGTTTGATTTTTTGTGGCGCAAAGGGCGACCTATTACTCCCAGGGCTTCGCCTACTCTTCATTACCAAAATAATGTGAAAAGCCAATCAATAACATAGTTGACATGGTTTTGGTTTGATCTCCGTTTTCGTAATTGTTGATATCGGTAAAGCCCATGTAATTTCTTACTTCTAAAGATATATTAAACATGTCCTTAATTGTAAACATGGCGCCAAGTCCCAGTGCGGAACCCATATCAAAATCAGTATAGCGATCGGTAAGATCTATGCTGTTGCCCCCTTCTATATCAACATCCCTCACTTTCGTTTCTTCTTTCGTCAGATAAGCTCCAAAAACACCAAGATTACCAAACACACTAAAGTCATCCATGGTGATTGTTGCACGAAACATAAAAGGCAATGATAAATATTCAAAATTGTAATCTAAATCGCCTACTCCAATTTCATTCCCTGCGTTATCGGAAAAAGTAATATCCTTTTCGGTGGCACCTTTTAGGTCGTATGAAATACCTGATCGCAAAGAAAGCATTTCTGAAAAGCTGTATTGGGCAGTTAAGCCTACGGCAAACCCAGTAGTTGAATGTAAGTCCGATACACCATCACCATATAGTGTTCTTATTCCAGGTCCGCCTTCAATACCTAATGAAAACCCTTTTCGTTGTGCTGAAACATTTATTGACTGAAAAACTGCGGAAAGTATCAGAATTAATAATATACCCTTTTTCATTTTATGAATTATTTAGATTCATTTTTAATGTCAATTGTAATCCGTTCCGGGCGATTGGAAAGTTCCCAGGCGGTATTAAAAACCAGTTTCGCTACAGCAGCGGTTTTTTCAAAATCTATTTTGTCGATGGTATCTGTTGGTTTATGATAATCGGCATGCAGGCCCGTAAAATAAAAGATAACCGGAATATTTTTTTTTGCGAAATTATAATGATCGGAACGGTAATATAATTTTAACGGCTCTTTATCTACATTGTAGCGGTAATCCAGGTCCAGGTTGCAACAGAACCTGTTGGCTGTTTCATTTACCTGGTGCAAGCCGGTGCTGAGTTTATCGGAACCTATTATATATGTATAGCGGTCTGTTGATCGGGTAATAGTATCCACCCGCCCGATCATATCAACATTGAGATCGGCAACAGTATTTTTCAGAGGAAACACAGGGTGGGTGGTATAATACTTCGAACCCAGGAGTCCCTTTTCTTCCCCTGTGAAAAAAATAAACAAAATACTTCTCGCCGGACCGTGTCCTTCCTTCTTTGCGACAGCGAATGCATTTGCCATAGCCAGCAAAGAGGAACTTCCGGATCCGTCGTCATCAGCACCATAATAAATTTTATCGTCGTGCTTTCCAAGGTGATCCAGGTGAGCAGATATTACGACTACTTCATCTTTGTGTTCATCACCTTCAATAAATCCCAACACATTATGGCACCGGGTTTTTTTAGGAATATAAGTAAAAGAGATTTTTAGTTTTAAGGTGAGTGAAACGGGTTTGCCGGTTTTTGCAATCTCCTTTTCATATTCTTTCATGGAATGCTTCGCCTGTGAAAGTATATGATTTGCCTTTTTAGTAGTTATATAAATTACCGGCACTTCCGGTTCCTTATCCATGCTATCCAGATTCAATCGTCCGAGTTCCATTCTCCTATTGTATTTCTCCAAAGAATTTTTGTAATCACCGTGCACCATGATGATCATACGAGCTTTATTTTTGATTGCGAGCTGAATTTTCCGGGCACGGTCATTTTGCCAGGAGCTTTTTTCAGAGGAGTGCGTCAGCAATGAATTACCTTTTTTATCAACAGGCTCTCCGTCGAGAAGCATCACAATTTTTCCATTTAGATTGGTATTTGCAAAGTCATTCCATCCGAAAACGGAATCATTAATACCATAACCGGCGATAATAACCTGGTTATCCTCTACGGAAAACTGTGTGGTGATCTCGGAAATAAAATATTCCGATCCGGGGAGCCAGGTGGTGGAGCCGATGGTAATGGAATGTGCCGACTTGCTGTTGCTAACAAGAGGTATCGGTTGAAAATATCCTTCAGGTGCTACGGCTTTTAATCCTGATAATTGTAACTGATCAGCAACATAACGTTTTGCTTTTTCCATTCCCGGTTGCGCCGTTTCTCGTCCTTCGAGAGAGTCGGACGCAAGCACTGTAAGATATTTTTGAATTGTTGAACCGGTAATCAGGTTACTATAATATAGTGCGGTTGAATCCTGCGAAAATGAAATTGAAATTGAAAAAAAACAGAGTTGAATGACGGCAGCGAAAAATATTTTACGCATAATTCTCATACGCCCTGCTGCTGTCTTTTTATGTTTCGTGCTTAATTATATTTCTATTTTTTCGGCCCTGCGGGCATGTCGCCCTCCTTCAAATTCTGTATTAAGAAAAGTCTCTGTCATTTCAATCATTTCTTCCTGCGAAACAAAGCGAGACGGAAGACACAAAATATTAGCGTTGTTATGTTGACGGGCCAATGCGGCGAGTTCTTTGGTCCAGCACAATGCGGCACGAACATTTTTATGGCGGTTTGCTGTTATGCATACGCCGTTACCGCTTCCACAAATCAATATTCCTGCATCACATTTCCCGTCTCCGACCAGTGTGGCAACCTGGTGGGCAAAGTCCGGGTAGTCTACGGAATCACTACTATATGTTCCCACATCGTTTAAACGAATTTCCGGGGCTTCCTTTTCCAGAAATTTCCGGATATTTTCCTTGGCCTCGAATCCTGCATGATCTGCCCCCAGGGCTAATGTTTTTATCGACATGATTTTTCTGTTTAATAAAACACTGATCACCGGTGCTTTAAGCTGTAATATTAATGTAAATTTACGTAATTAACAGCATTTGAGTATTATTAAC
>JANWID010000038.1 GCA_025450095.1 Bacteroidia bacterium
AATTACAGTGAAAACCACGGATTGAAAAGTAGAATTATTTATTCTATAACCGAAGACCATAACGGAAATATCTGGTTGAGCAGTTCCGGTGATGGTATTTACAGGTTCGATGGTAAATCATTCCGGAATTTCAATCTTGATCAGGGCCTGAGTGATCTGAATATTACCTCTGTGATTACCGATAAACGCGGGAACATTATTATCGTCAATAAGAAAAATATTGATGCACTGAACCCGGTGAGTCTTCACCTGGTATCATATGGTGCCGATATGGGAGTTAAAGGAATTGACCCTGATGTGAATGTGGTTGATACGGATATCGATGGAAATGTTTGGGTGGGAACCTCCAATGGAATAATAAAAATAAATCTGGAGGAAAAAGTAGGAGAAAAAAAACCGGTCCTGGTTTTAAAAAATGTTTTATGCTTTCTTGAAAAAATCGATACCTCTCAAAATGTTTTTCCTTACAACAGAAATCATTTTTCGTTTGATTTTACGACGTTATGGTTTTCAGAACCACAAAAGATCAGCTTTCAGTACAAACTTTCAGGTTATAACAGGGAGTGGATTACAACAGGCGATCGTTTTGTGACATATCCCAATCTCATGCCCGGTGATTACACTTTTATGGTAAGGACCTCTGTGAATAATAATTTTTCTGATTCCGGAGTAGTCTCTTATAACTTTAGGATCCGGTACCCTTTCTGGCAACGTTCATGGTTTATTGGAACCATAGCATGCCTGTTAGCGCTGTTACTTTATTTTTACATTCGATACCGGGATAATAAAATGAAAAGCCGTGAACGAATTAAAAAAGAAAAAATTGAATCCCAGTATGAGATATTGAAAAACCAGGTGAATCCTCACTTCCTGTTTAACAGCTTTAATACCCTGATAACTGTTATTGAGGATGACCGTAATGTTGCTATAGAATATGTAAACCGGCTATCTGATTTTTTCAGATGCATACTTACTTACCGTGAAAAAGATCTGATATCAATCGGTGAAGAACTGCTTTTGGTAGAAACTTATATCTTTCTTCAACAGAAAAGATATGGATCAAATTTTCATGTCGACATAAATGTTAATTCTTTATACCGGCAACAATGCCTTATTCCTCCGTTGGCGCTTCAGATACTTGTCGAAAATTCACTTAAGCACAATGCAGTGTCAAGGGAAACCCGGTTGAAGGTTGAGATCTTTATTGAACAGGATCAATTCCTGGTTGTGAAAAATAATATTAATCCGAAACTGCAACGCGAACCTTCTACAGGAATTGGTTTACAGAATTTAAAAAACCGGTATCAGCTAATCAGCCATACCGGAATTATAGTAGTGGATGACAAAGGTTATTTCAGTGTAAAATTGCCATTGATTAAAATAAAAGAAAAAACTCATGAAGTATCTGATCATTGAAGATGAAGACCCTGCAGCTGCCCGGCTAGAAAAAATGATCGGGGAGATCATGCCGGATGCCGAAAAAGCAGGACATCTTGTCAGTGTAAAATCGGCCGTAGAATACCTGAAAAAAAATATACATCCCGATCTTATATTTCTCGATATTCAGCTTGGAGATGGCATCAGCTTTGAAATTTTCAAATCCATAATGCCACGCTGCCCAGTTATTTTTACAACTGCCTATGATCAGTATGCCGTGCAGGCGTTTAAAGTGAATAGCATCGATTATCTTCTCAAACCAGTGAAACGGGAAGAACTTTTCGAAGCCCTTTCAAAATTTAAAAATAATTACTCAGCTCCGGTCGATAAGGTGGATTATGGACAATTGGTTGAATTACTCAGGAACCAAAAAGGATTTCAGAAACGTTTCCTGATTCGTTTCGGTGATACTATTAAAGCAGTCGATGTAAGTGATGTCGCTTATTTTTATACTGAAAATAAAATTAACTACCTGTGCACATTTGATAAAAAAACATATCCTATTGATCAGAATCTTGATCAGGTAGAAGATATTGTTGATTCTGGAGTTTTTTTCAGGATAAACAGGCAGGTTATAGTGAATGTTAAAGCCATTTCAAGAATGATTTCTTATTCTAAATCCAGGGTGAAGCTGGAACTCAATCCACCTTCAGAAATGGAAACAATTGTTAGTACGGAACGGTCCCCAAATTTCAAAACCTGGCTGACCGGTTCAGGGTACTCAAATTAACTGACACTCTTTCGGAGCGGAATTTTTCCCATTCAGCTATTTTTATGCAGCGATCCTGAATAACAGGAATTAGTTTTGTCATCAGATGAGATTATGGAATATATGAAATCTGGTTGCAGCAATAAAACATACACTGTATGGAAACTGTTTTTAATTATGATTGCGCTGCTGAACTTTCTGACTATGCCAGGTTGCAAACACGAACCACTTATCCCTGCAGGTGAACCTACCGGTGAAAATAATGGTACCGGAAATAACGGAAATAATTCTGGTAATGGTCTTCCCTGCAATCCTGATTCTATTTACTTTCAACAACAAATCCTGCCATTCCTGATTACCAATTGCGCCAAAAGTGGTTGTCACGATGCAGCATCCGCACAGGATGGTGTAATACTGAATAATTACAATAATGTAATTAATACAGGAGAAGTCGAAGCATTCGATCCTGATAACAGTGATTTATGGGAAGTGATAACAGAGTCCGATCCTGATAAGGTAATGCCACCTCCTGGTGAAAATCAATTAACCCAGTCGCAAATTAATATGATTGAGGATTGGATTAACCAGGGAGCACAAAACCTGATTTGTGATGATGGACTTGCAGGTTGTGATTCTTTGGGAGTGAGCTATTCAATTGATGTTCAGCCTATAATACAAAATAAATGCGTAGGTTGTCACGCTACAGGTAATAGTGGTAATGCATTTGTTAATTTGTCATCATATTCCGGGGTTGCTGCAGTAGCATCAACCAATCAACTGGTGGGAGCAATAACACATAATCAGAATTATGCACCGATGCCAATGAATGGCCCGATGCTTTCCGGTTGTGAAATTGGAAAAATCAGATCCTGGGTCAATGAAGGAATGCTTAATAACTGACGGAATGTTAAGGAAAATTTTCCCTGTCTATGTAATTTTTGCAACACTTGTATTTCAAGGGTGTTATTATGATGTGGAAGAAGAACTATATCCTGATAATGCAACCTGCATAACGGATTCAATTACTTACATTCTGACTGTTCGTCCAATCCTTGATCAAAACTGTATGGAATGCCATAACGCAGTTTCCAATCTTGGAAATGTTACACTGGAAACTTATTCTGATGTAGCGGGCGTTGCAAGTTCGGGACAGTTAGTTGGGGCTATCAGTCACGATCCTGCATATGCTGCCATGCCTCAGGGAAAATCAATGCTGGATGATTGTACAATTCTAAAAATCGAAACCTGGGTTCTTGCCGGGTCTCCAAATAATTAAGTAAAATGAAAAAAGTGTTAGTAGTTGTTCTGGTTATTGCATTGATAGCAGCAGGTTATGGATTTTATTTGTATAACAAACCTGTTGCTGATACAAACGATCTAAAGGCTGCATATACACTTTCTGCAGACGAACTCTTCAACCAGTTTGAAAATGACGAATCCGGAGCAAATGCAAAATACCTTGGTAAAATCATCGAAGTAAACGGAAAAATCAGAGAATTTAGTATTGGTGACAGTGGTGAAATTAACCTTGTATTGTCTTCCGGATCAGATATGTTTGGCATAAATTGTGGGTTGAGCAAAGGACAGGATTCAGAGTATCGCAATTTCCGGGAAGGTGATTCAATAAAAGTTAAAGGTGAATGTTCAGGGATTTCGATGGATGTAGTGCTCACCAGGTGTGTTATAGTGAAGTAAAGAATTTAATAAATTATTTAGACACAATTAAATTAAATAACAATGAAAAAGTCAGTTTTTGCAATTGTTATATTCAGTATGCTGGCGGCATCAGCACTGAATGCACAAAACAGGTATTTTACCAAAGAAGGCAAGGCGCATTTTATTTCGAAAGCTCCACTTGAAAAGATTGAGGCTGTTAACAGGAAAGTTACCAGTGTTCTTGATATTTCCACAGGACAAATTGAATTTTCAGTGTTGATGAAAGCTTTCGAATTCGAAAAAGCATTGATGCAGGAACATTTCAACGAAAATTATGTGGAATCAGATAAATTCCCTAAAGCAGTTTTCAAAGGTAAAATTGAAGATGCCGATAAAGTAAATTGGACCACTGATGGTAATTATCCTGTGAAAGTATCCGGAAAGATGACCATTCATGGAGTCACAAAGGATATTACTGTACCCGGTAATATTGAAATCAAATCAGGCGATATTCATGGCACATCTGCTTTTAATATCCTGGTAAAGGATTATGATATTGCAATTCCGAACCTTGTAAAGGATAAAATTTCTGAATCTGTTAGCATCGACGTGGATATGGATTACGAATTGTTCACTGCTAACAAGTAAGTATCGGGCTGCGTTTTATGAATGGGTTGTTTCAAGGATGCGTTTTGTTTTTATTATTGGTAATTCCCGGCAGGGCATTCTCCCAGGATGACCTGCTGCAAATGCTTGGAGATGATAAGCCGGAACTGGAAAGAATTACCAGCGCTTTTAAATCCACCCGGGTAATAGGAAGTCATTCCATTGAACATTTAGCCGGTGGGGTCCTGGATTTCCGGATCATGCACCGGTTTGGAGCCCTTAATACCGGATCATATGAATTGTTCGGCCTCGACCAGGCAACTATTCGACTTGGTTTTGATTATGGGATCAACGATCGGCTCACGGTAGGATTTGGAAGAAGCTCGTTATATAAAGAGCTCGATGGATTTGTGAAGTACCGGTTGCTTTGGCAGTCAAAAGGCGCAAAAAATATTCCGTTATCAATAATTGCAGTCACAGGAATGACATGTAATATGATGAAATGGCAATACCCCGATCGTGAAAATTTCACTTCATCGCGTCTGGGATACTATTACCAGGTTATTTTCGGTCGCAAATTTTCAGATCACTTTACACTACAAATTAGCCCCGTTATGGTGCACCGGAATCTTGTGGCAACTGTTGAAGACAATCATGACATTTACTCAGTAGAAATTGGAACACGAATCAAGTTATTACAACGGATTGCAATTACCGCAGATTACTTTTATGTGTTTCCCAATCAGCTTGGGGATGAGTTTACCTCTCCTTTATCGCTAGGGATCGATATCGAAACAGGTGGTCATGTTTTCCAGATTCACTGCACGAACGCACCTGCGATGAATGAAAAAACTTTTATCACTGAAACGACAGGAAAATGGAGCAAAGGCGATATTCACCTTGGGTTTAATATTTCAAGGGTATTTACACTTTCGTCGAGAAAGCGGGGAAAAACTCCTGCTCCGGAATAATACTTTTTTTACTTAAGTGAAAGTTTAAATAACTGTATTCAGTAGAATCTACAGTAATTCCAATTTTTTTTATTCAACATGATTTTCTAATTTTAAAACCTGCAAATAATCTTGGCATATGAAAAAAGTGCTTATTACAGGTGCATCCGGGGCTTTAGGAACAGAAGTATGCAAAGTATTCATGGAAGGTGGATACCATGTAATTGCCATAACAAGGAACCATTCGGTAGCAGAGATTCAGAAACTATCAAAAAAATTGACTTCATATACATTAGACCTGGTGAATGAAGAAGCCGTAGGTGTTACATTTCATGAGATCGTCAAAAAACATGGTAAAATAGATGCCGGTGTATTTCTTGCAGGTGGATTTGAAGGAGGTAATTTCGAAAAAACAGATGGTAATTTGTTGCAACGCATGCATACATTGAATTTTGAATCAGCATTTCACATTTCACGAATACTTTTTAATGAAATGGAAAAATGGGGTGGGGGCAGATTGGTTTTTATTGGGGCAAGACCAGCTATTGAATCTAAGAATGCAGATACATCTGTTGCGTATGCTCTGAGCAAATCACTTGTCGTAAAATTATCAGAGCTATTTAATGTTGCAGGCAGGAAGTCCGGTATAGTGTCATCAGTATTTGTTCCTTCTGTAATTGATACACCTGCAAACCGTAAAAGCATGCCCGGATTGGATTTTTCAAAATGGGTGGATCCACGCGATATTGCACAAAACATTTTATTTTTTTGTTCAAAGAGTGGTGCGATTATCCGTGAAGGAGTATTCAAAGTTTATGGTAACGCTTAATCTTATCTGTGGCATATAATTTGTTATTTGTCGGAAAGTTTTTTCATAAAAATTCCATTAGCTGAGTTTCTGAATCCTGAATGTAGGATTTCAGTTATATTGTTGTAAATAGCCTTTCCGAATCAGTTCATGGATTTTTTCTGCATGTTCCTTACATTGTTTATGTATGGTTTTTATTTAGTTGCCGGTTATTATATTCAACGGTAACCCTGTAGCTGCCTGCCTTTCGCAGGAATAACAAACAGTTTGCAGCAACAAATTTCATTTATTTCTTACAATTCGCCGTAGCGTATTACATCTTCAATGTACCTGGTGATACTCTGGGATATTTTTGTTTGTGATATAGTATAAGAGTACAGAATGGACTAAAAACCCAGAGTTATGGATAAAATGCTACGAAAATTTATTATTGTTCTGATTACACTTTTCGCTGTGATCATTCAATACAGGGAGGCTGCGGCCAGCCATGCTATGGGTGCCGACCTTACCTACGAATGTCTTGGCGGTAATACCTACCGGCTTAGAGTATCGTTTTACCGGGACTGCATTGGTATTGCAGCTCCCAACAATGTTTATGTTTCTATACAATCAATATCCTGTAATCAGAATCTTGGAATAACCTGTCAACCGGTTTCAGGTACAGGTCAGGAAGTATCTCCTTTATGCGCAACTGCAGTATCATCGTGTAATGGTGGGCCGTTTACAGGTATACAGGAATGGATATACGAAGGAATTGTGACTTTACCTATGCAATGTGTCGACTGGGTATTCAGTTATAATCTCTGTTGCAGGAACGCTGCCATTACCAACATTACAAACCCGGCATCAAATACATTTTATATATACGCTACACTCAACAATACAATATCTCCATGTAACAGTTCACCTACTTTCTCAAACAAGCCGGTTCCTTTTGCCTGTATCGGACAGGAGTACTGTTTCAACCACGGAGCTTATGACCCGGATGGTGATTCACTTGTATATTCATTAATCGACCCATATCAGAGTGCTACTACAACTGTAACATATAATGGTGCCTTCACAGCCACCAACCCATTGTCTTCTTCGCCACCAATGTCGTTTAATACTGCGACAGGTGATGTATGTATGACTCCAACCAATATCGAAATTACAGTTATGGCAGTATTGGTATCTGAGTATCGTAACGGTGTGCTTATTGGA
>JANWID010000039.1 GCA_025450095.1 Bacteroidia bacterium
CAGTCGTATTGCATCGTTTATTGTCCCGAATTCCGTTTCCCGGTTTTCTGTAACGATCTGGTATTTATTCAGGGTACTATTTCCGAGAAAGCAGACATCGTTTTTTTTGTTTATTTCCCAGGTGAACAATCCCTGTACATCGCCGAACACTGGCTTGTATTCACCTTTTGTTTCAAGTGATTTGAAAAGATACTCGCTGGTTTTGTACCGGGCTCCTAAAAGGTAAGTAAGGTTCTTTTTTTTATTGATGCCCTCCAGATGAAGACCAGCACCCAGGAAAGAAGCATAAAATGAACCTCCGAATTCAGTGGGCTTTCGGTATTTAATATCCAGCACTGAAGAAAGCTTATCGCCGTAATTGGCTTCGAATCCTCCCGATGAAAAACGGATGTCAGAAACCATATCGGGATTAACAAAGCTCAATCCTTCCTGTTGACCGGACCGGACCAGGAATGGCCGGTATATTTCAACATCATTTACATAAACCAGGTTCTCATCATAGTTTCCACCCCGAACAGAATATTGTGAGGTAAGCTCATTATTACTTACAACACCCATCCCGATACTTTTCACAACAGCTTCAATACCTCCGCCACCCGGATTGGGTATATACCTGACGGTTTTGGGATCTATCCGGATGAAATTGTTATTCCGGTTATTTTCATCTTTAATATCGATAACTGGTAACGGAGTACTTGAGGGCAACATAACCTGGTCAATCTCCAGGCTGGCACCAGGTTCCAGGGTAACCGGTTTTTTGACTGTTTCGAAACCGATAAAAGAAAATACGATCTCGACAGGTTTTTCAGCAGGAACTTTCAAAGAATACTTGCCTTGTTCATTGCTGGCAACACCACCTGGTTCACCCATCACAGCGATGTTGACCCCTTGCACCGGCTTGTTGTTCTTATCCGTGATCTTACCGGTTACAGTCGCGGTTGATTGTGAAAATGCAGGTGCTGAAAATAAAATTCCGATGAACAGGAAAAGTAATTGCAATGAATGCTTCAGGTCAGCTGTGGTCACAAAGAACTTTTTAGCTTCTAATTTAATTTTAACCGGAAAATATTTCAGTCTTTATCCTTCTTTTTATAGTCGCCCCGTTGCCACGCTTCGATGAATTTAGCCCAGGCAATCGGATTTAGCAGGCTGATAGAATAATACTGACCTGCAGTATAAAGCTTGTTTTGCCTTTCCAGCATCAAAGCCTTATAATTCCCCTGGCCGTCCATAGGCATGTTTATCATCATATCGCGCATTTCGGAAAGTGCCATATTCCGCCGGGCCCGGTCATAATCATCATCTGGAACTTTTAAATTCAGGAACGCCTGCCGGAACTGATCTTTGGTAGGCCAGGGATAAATGACAGTTTCCTGGAGCAGGATAGTATCACGCGAAAGCATTTTGATCAACGAATACCGGTCGGTATTTAGTGTATCGGGAATAACGTATGTGCTTTTCTTGTAACCGAGTGCTGAAAATTCAATGGTATCGTTGACCTGGGCTACGAATGAAAAAAATCCATTGTAGTCGCTGATGGTACCACGATATGTTTTCTTTATCACAATACTAACAAAAGGAATAGGCCGGAGACTATCGCCGGTTACCACAACTCCTGAGAATTGCACCAGCCCTTCATAATTCTTCTGACTATAGGCAAGGAAAGAACCTGAAAGTAACAGGCATATGCAAATAAATCGCCGCAATAGGTAGTGTTTTAAAGTTCCAAAAATAACGAATTATGTTGTGAATGAATGATTGATGACAGGTGATTTCACTGTTTTTTAGAACAGAATTCCAACTATAAATTTTTAATGCATAAACGTAGTTTGGTTGATTCAATTACATGATATTGAAATTCGAAATCAGTTCTTAACAACTTACTCCCTGAAACGATTGTTGGAATCGAAAACAATTTTTATTCTAATTATCCATCTTGACTGCGGACTACCAACTGCAAACTGGCTACTGGAAACTCAGTAACCAAGAATTTTCATCATCGACTTGGCACTCTGCTCCTTTGCAAAAAGCCGTGTGGTGTATTCACCATTTTCATCACGGTCAATTAGCACATGTTTCGGAGCGGGAATCAGGCAATGCTGGATTCCTCCATAGCCACCCAGCGATTCCTGGTAAGCTCCGGTATGGAAAAAACCTATATACAATGGATCATCGGCTACAAGTTTGGGTAAAAACACACGGTTTTTCACACTCTCCATGTTATAATAATCATCACTATCGCAGGTCAGCCCTCCCAGGTTTACCCGATGGTATTCTTTATCCCAGTGGTTAACACTGAGCAGGATAAACTTTTGTTTGATTCCCCAGGTATCGGGGAGTGTGGTAATGAAAGAGCTGTCAATCATATTCCAGGTTTCCTTATCATTCTGCCTCTTTTCTTCAGTAATACCGAATAAAATTGCACCGCTTTCTCCTACGGTAAAAGAACCGAATTCAGTGAAAATGTTTGGTTCCTTCACTTTGCGTTGCTCACAGGTTGACTTGACCTGTCGTATAATTTCATCTGCCATATACTGGTAATCAAAGTCAGAGCTGAGGGATGTACGGATCGGGAAACCACCTCCGATATCGAGTGAATCAAGCTCAGGACAAAATTTCTTGAGCTCGCAATAAACATTAATACACCGGTTCAGTTCAGTCCAGTAATAAGCTGTATCACGAATGCCGGTATTAATAAAGAAGTGAAGTAGCTTAACTTCAATATTGGGGTTTTTCTTAATGACATTCTTATAATATTACACCATTTCAAGCAGGCGGATTCCCAGCCGGGATGTATAAAAATCGAAATTTGGTTCTTCCTCTGCGGCGATACGAAGACCGATTTTCATCTTTTGTTTTGAATATATCTTCTCATAAGCAGGCAGCTCACTCTTACTGTCGAGGATTGGGATAACGTTGGTAAAACCTGCTTCCAAAAGATCCATTATGTTTTGAGTATACACCTTTCTTTTATAACCGTTGCATAACACAAACGTGTCCTTCGACAGCTTTCCATCTTCGAAAAGCTTCTTAATTATCGGAATATCAAAGGCCGATGACGTTTCAAGATGTATATCATTTTTCAGAGCTTCTTCGAGCACAAAGGAAAAATGGGAGCTTTTGGTACAGTAACAATAAGTATAATTACCTTTGTAATCGGCCTTTGCCATGGCTACATTGAAGAACCGTTTGGCCTTCTGAATTTGGGAACTGATCTTTGGCAGGTACGAAATTTTTAATGGTGTTCCGTATTGTTCAATGATGTCCATCAATGGTATACCATTAAAATAGAGGCAGCTATCGATAACTTCGAAGCCTTCCTGGGGAAATTCAAATGTTTGTGAAATCAGATCAATATATCGGTTTTTCATAGTTATGCAGTTAAGCCGGATTGGAAATAAAATGCGAATGTAATCAAGTTGGAATTGCTTAAAGTTCGTGATTTAAACTATTTTTTATGATAAAAAATGTCAGATTTATTGAAGTAAAATCTGAAATAGGTGCAGGTACCCGTGGTGCCAGCCTGGGAGTAGATGCAATTAAGATTGCAGCTTTGGACTATGGTAGCAACCTCTTCAATAAAATACCTTCGGTTGAAATAAAGACAGAGAACCAATTGTTGTTTGGTAGTCCGGGAAGCCCATATGGTAAGCGATTGAAAGGAATCGCTGCTATTTATGAACGGGTGGCTAATGAAGTTTCTTCAACATTAAAAAGTAAATCGTTTCCGATTGTCCTTGCGGGAGATCACAGTACTGCGGGTGGTACCATATCAGGTATCCGCCAGGCATATCCCAAACAAAAACTGGGTGTTATCTGGATCGACGCTCATGCCGATCTACACTCTCCTTACACAACTCCAACCGGGAATGTCCATGGAATGCCTCTGGCAGCAGCTCTTGCGGAGGATAACTTATCATCTAAAATTAACAAGCCCGATAAGGACACGATCGAACTCTGGAACAAACTAAAACGTACCGGTGGATCAGCGCCTAAAATAACTTATAAAGACCTGGTTTATATTTCGCTTCGTGATATAGAACCGGAAGAATCTTACCTGTTAAAAAAACATAAGGTGAAGATTTTTACTACCAATGAAGTAAAACGAAATGGTGTTGAAAAAATAGCCCGGGATGCCCTGGCTCAACTCAGCCATTGTTCTCTGATATATGTTTCATTTGACGTTGATAGCATGGACTCCTCCATTTCAAAGGGTACCGGAACTCCGGTCAGGAATGGTATAACCGAAAAGGAAGCAGGCAGTCTTTGTGTGCGACTTATTCAAAATGAAAAAGTATGCTGCTTTGAAATTGCCGAGGTAAATCCAACCATGGATAAAGAAAACCTGATGGCAGAAAATACATTTGAAATCCTACAGCGGGTTGTAAGTCAGTTAACTACATAAAATCAGTATGCTTTTTGAAAAATTAGTTGCCGAAAAGGCTGCACTGCATTTCTCCCGGGTTTTTGATAATGAAATCACTCCTGATGCACTTACGTTCCAGCCAACACGCAAGGAATTTGAAGGTGATATTACACTGGTTGTTTTTGGATTGACCAGGCTTTCCCGTAAATCTCCCGAGGAAACCGGAATGATGCTGGGCGAAGCACTCACTGCAGAAAAAGAATTGATTTCAGGATTTAATGTTATTAAAGGCTTTCTTAATATTACTATAAGTAATGATCAGTGGTTAAGAGTATTAAATGAAGTATACAAATTACCTGAAGTTGAAAATCATTCAGAGAGAAACACGGTATTGGTAGAATATTCTTCTCCAAATACCAACAAACCGCTGCACCTGGGTCATCTTCGGAATATTCTTTTGGGATATTCTATCAGTGAAGTTTTGAAGGCTACAGGTAACAAAGTAGTCAAGGTAAATATTATTAATGACCGGGGAATTCATATTTGTAAATCAATGCTTGCCTGGAAAAAGTTCGGTAATGGTGAGACACCCGTCACTTTCGGATTAAAAGGAGATCACCTGGTTGGTAAATATTATGTACTCTTTGATAAGCATTACCGGGATCAGGTCAGGGAACTTAAAGCAGCAGGGTATGGTGAGGAGGAGGCTGAAAAGAATGCCCCGTTAATGAAGGAAGCACAACAAATGCTGCTTGATTGGGAAAGAGGCGATATGGAAACTCTTGCACTCTGGTCTACTATGAACCAGTGGGTTTATGAAGGGTTTGATGTTACTTATAAAAGATTGGGAGTCGATTTCGATAAGATCTATTACGAGTCGGAAACTTACCTGCTTGGCAAATCAATCGTCGAAGAAGGTCTTCAAAAGGGAGTTCTTTACAAAAAGCCGGATAACTCCGTTTGGATAAACCTGCAGGAAGAAGGACTCGATGAAAAGCTGTTATTGCGTTCAGATGGAACGTCTGTTTATATCACTCAGGACCTTGGAACTGCCGTTATGCGGTACAACCAGTATAAGTTCGGGAAACTTATTTATGTGGTAGGAAATGAACAGGATTATCACTTCAAAGTCCTCTTTTTAATCCTGAAACGACTCGGGTATGAATGGGCCGGCAGGCTTCATCATCTGTCCTACAATATGGTTGATCTCCCTTCCGGTAAAATGAAGTCGCGCGAAGGAACCGTAGTAGATGCAGATGAGTTACTGGACGAGATGGTGTCGGAAGCAAAAAAATTGACTATTGAGCTCGGGAAGCTAGAAGATTTTAATTCCAGTGAAGCAATGCAACTGTTTGAGATGCTTGGTCTGGGAGCATTGAAGTATTTTCTATTAAGAGTGGATCCAGAAAAGCGAATGTTATTCAACCCGAATGAATCCATAGATTTCAATGGAAATACAGGTCCGTTCATTCAATATACCCATGCGAGAATCCAGTCTGTTCTTCGCAAGGCAGGTACTATGAAAGAATTTAGTGAATTCAGAAGCTTTCAACCTGGCAACCATTCTATGCTGGTCCCAAAAGAAAAAGAGCTTGTTAAATCGTTGCTTCGATTCAGGGAGGTGCTTAGAGATGCCGCAGATAAAATGGCTCCTTCGGTCATGGCAAATTTCGCATACGAGCTGGCCAGGGCTTTTAATCAGTTTTATCATGATCATGCTATCATCGACCCTGAACATGTTCAAACTTCATTATTCCGACTGGTTTTGTGTGATCATACCGCGTTTGTAATTTCCAGGACCATGAACTTAATGGGTATCCAGGTGCCCTACCGTATGTGATGCGATTACTCGTTTCACTTCTGTCGCTCGTATTCTTTACCGGTTTAACAAATATAAATCCGGTCCATGATACTTTTAGTGGAGAGAAAATTGAGTTTGTTTCTACTCCTGTTAAACTAAAAACAGGGGATATAGTATTGCGGAGCGGCAGGGGATGGATCAGTGACTTTTTCAGGAATACATCACATTCAAAAAAGGAATATTCCCACGCCGGAATTATTATTGCCGGTGAACACGATACCCTGGTAGCTCATATGATTGGAGGAGAAATTTCTTCCGGATTCCGTAAAGAAACTCTAGCTTCATTTTGTTCGGTTAAAAAAAACAAAGCCTATGCAATTTACAGGTACGATTTTCTTTCAGGGCATGAAAAACAATTAGAAGAATACCTGGATAATTCAAAGCGCTTGAACCTGATTTTTGATGAGCGATTTGACCTGGAAACCGATTCGGCCTTGTATTGCACAGAGCTCATTTATAAAATGATTCAGTCCGCAGGATTTAAATTAAACCATTCTACATATAACGGTGTTCCGTTTATCGGCATCGACGACCTTTACGTAAGAAATCAGGCAAATCTCTTATTCGAAAACAAATACTAATTATGAAAACCAAAATCACACCCTGGATATTTCTGTTTATGATTTCCATTATGATAGTTGCAGGTTGTAAATCGGCAAATAGTCCGGGGAAAGTTGCTGAACGATTCCTGAATGCTTTCAATGAGAGAAAATATGATGAAGCCCGAAAATATGCTTCTCCTGATACGGATAAGCTGGTTGACCTGATGGAAAACCTCTCTAAAATGTCAACTTCAGTTGATAGTATTCAGCACAAGCGTGTGGAAGTCACTGAAGAAAAAATTGAAGGAGATACCGCTTTTGTAACTTTCAGAGAAGTCGGATCTGAGGAGACTGACCAGATAAAGCTTATTAAGTCAGAAGGAAAGTGGCTGGTTCATATAACCAAAACCGATCTGTCATCGAAACAAAATTCAGTTTTTGATACGAATCCGGTTGAAGAAGTCGTACCTGACTCCGGTGAAGCCGGAGCAATTGAAGAAGATACACTTCCGGAAGCAACTGAACCTGTTTCAAAATAGCTTGAAATCCTTAATTTTGCAGTCCTTCTCCCCAAAATAATATGTTTGAAAATTTAAGTGATAAGCTCGACAGGGCATTTAAGGTTTTAAAAGGCCAGGGTAAGATTACCGAGATCAATGTTGCTGAAACGGTAAAGGAAGTCCGTAAGGCACTACTGGAAGCTGACGTTAATTACAAGGTTGCCAAGACCTTTACCGATAAGGTGAAAGAAGAAGCAATGGGACAAAATGTACTCGTTGCTGTCTCTCCAGCACAACTGATGGTAAAAATCGTTCACCAGGAACTGATCCGACTCATGGGTGGTTCAATGACCGAGCTGAACATCCGGGAAAACCCGTCGATTATCCTGATGGCGGGATTACAGGGTTCGGGTAAAACAACTCTTTCCGGAAAGCTGGCCAATTTTATGCGCCAGAAAAAGGGCAAAAATCCGTTGTTGGTTGCATGCGATGTATATCGTCCTGCTGCCATTGACCAGCTTAAGGTTTTGGGTGAACAGATCGGCGTTCCTGTATATTCAGAACCTGAGAATAAAAACCCGGTTGAAATTGCACGCAAAGCAATTGATTTTGCAAAGCAACAAGGTCATAACGTGGTGATCATAGATACAGCGGGTCGCCTCGCTGTTGATGAAGTCATGATGGATGAAATTGAGCGGGTAAAAAAAGCAGTCCGGCCTACGGAAACATTGTTTGTAGTGGATGCCATGACCGGCCAGGATGCGGTGAATACTGCAAAAGCCTTTAATGAACGTATCAATTTCGACGGAGTGGTACTCACTAAGCTGGATGGTGATACCCGCGGTGGTGCAGCACTTTCAATACGATCCGTTGTCGACAAACCAATCAAGTTTGTGGGTACCGGCGAAAAAATGGAAGCCATCGATATTTTTTATCCCGAAAGGATGGCCGACCGAATCCTGGGTATGGGTGATATTGTTTCGCTCGTAGAAAAAGCCCAGGAACAGTTTGATGAAAAGGCAGCTGCCGAACTTCAGAAAAAAATTTCAAAAAATAAATTCGACTTTAACGATTTTCTTTCCCAACTGGAGCAGATCAAGAAAATGGGAAATGTTAAAGATTTGTTGGGAATGATTCCCGGTGTTGGTAAGGCAGTTAAGGATATGGACATCGATAACAATGCCTTCAAAGGCATTGAAGCCATTATTAAATCGATGACAAAAGCTGAAAGGGCAGATCCCGCGCTGTTGAATGGAAACCGTAAGAAACGAATTGCTGATGGAAGCGGAACCAATATCCAGGAAGTGAACAAACTTATCAAGCAGTTTGAGGATATGCGAAAAATGATGAAAATGTTCACCGGCGCCAATGCTTCAAAGATGATGCGGAATATGCCTTTCAGAAAATAAAATCACTGATGATACTGCTCGATGGCAAGGCTACTGCGAATGCAATTAAAAAAGAAATTGCTGAAGAAGTAACGCAGTTAAACCTTGCCGGGAAAAAAACCCCGCACCTTGCTGCCATTTTGGTTGGTAACGATGGCGCATCGGAAACGTATGTAGGCAGTAAAGTGAAAACCTGCCATGAAATTGGTTTTCGTTCTTCACTTTTTCGTTTTAATCCTGCAGTTACCCAGGCAGAGTTACTTGAAAAGATCAGGCAAATCAATAATGATCCGGAAATAGACGGACTGATCGTACAGAGTCCTCTGCCGGACCATATTTCATTTACCATGGTAACCGAAACCATATCACCAGCAAAAGACGTGGATGGCTTTAACCCGGTTAATAGCGGGAGAATGATGCAGAATATTCCTGCTTTTGTAGCCGCAACTCCCAAAGGAATTTTAGCATTGCTCGAACGATACAAAATTGAAACGGCAGGAAAACATTGCGTGGTGATCGGAAGAAGCAATATCGTAGGAATGCCAATGGCGATATTGATGGCCAGGAATACATATCCGGGAAATTGCACAGTCAGCATTTGTCATAGTAAGACCCGGAATATTAAGGAAATTACCAGAAGTGCTGATATCATAATTGCTGCATTGGGCAAACCGGGTTTTCTGAAATCTGATTTTATTAATGACGGTGCTGTGGTTATCGATGTTGGAATTACCCGAGTTCCTGATAACACCCGGAAAAGCGGTTTCCGTCTTCGTGGAGATGTTGATTTCGATGATGTGGCTCCTAAATGCAGTTACATCACACCTGTTCCTGGTGGTGTGGGTCCTATGACCATTATCGGGCTTTTGCAGAATACACTTATGGCATCAAAGAAACAGGTTGCATTCTGAAAATTGAAATGCCGCATCATAAGGAAAATGCAACACACATTGCAGTAATGGAAAAAGCCGGACACATCAATAACATTTCTATGGAAAGCAACCGTCTCCCGGTCATGGAAATGTTTTATACCGTGCAGGGCGAAGGATATCATACGGGTACTTCTGCATTTTTTATCAGGCTTGCCGGCTGTGATGTGGGATGCACCTGGTGTGATGTTAAAGAATCCTGGGAGGTGAGCAGTAATCAGATACTGCCGGTAACATCCATTGTTGATGAAGCATTGAAACATCCGGCGAGGGTAGTAGTAATTACCGGAGGCGAACCCTGCATGTATGATCTTTCGGAACTGACCCTCCAGTTGAAAAAGGCAGGTTTTACAATTCACCTTGAAACGTCCGGCGCCTATACGATTTCAGGAAATTTCGACTGGGTCTGTGTTTCCCCAAAAAAATTTATGAAACCATTGGAATCAGCCCTGGCACTAGCTTCGGAGCTGAAAGTAATTGTTTTCAATAATTCCGATTTCGAATGGGCGGAACAACATGCTGTTAAAGTCAGTGCTTCCTGCAGGTTATTTCTTCAACCCGAGCATGGTAAACGCAACACTGTGATGCCGGCCATCGTTTCCTATGTAATGCAACATCCCCAATGGCGCATTTCGCTTCAAACTCACAAAATACTGGATATACCCTGATGCATTCTCTACGTTTATTTTTTTATGCGGCACTCCTGTTAACGATTCCCTTTTTTGCAAGTGCACAACCGCACTACACGTCCACCAATAAAGGTGCGATTAAATGCTATGAGGAAGCAACTAAGTATTATGATTTATACCAGAATGAAAAAGCCTTGGCGGAGCTTGACAAAGCAATAAGCAAAGATCCGCATTTTGTGGAAGCCTATATGCTCCGGGCCAATATCTATGTGGATATGCGAAATCCGGAAAAAGCCATTTCAGAATTCGGCAAGGCTATTGAAATACGACCTGACTTTTTCCCGAATAATTACTTCTCCATGGCAAGCATGGAAATGAAACTGGCACGCTATGAAGATGCGAAAGTTCATTTTGAACGATTTCTCTCGTTCCCCGGTACACAACCAGCCTTACGGGAAATGGCGGAACTACAGGTTGCTTCCTGTAAGTTTGCAATAGATGCTGTTAAAGTTCCTGTGCTTTTCAACCCGGAAAACCTTGGACCTGCAATCAACAGTGAGTATGATGAATATTTTCCTACGCTAACGGTTGATAATAAGACCATGTTTTATACCCGCAACCGGCCCGATAGCCGTGAATCGAAAAGATTCCAGGAGGATTTTTATATCAGTACGTGGGAAAACGATCATTGGACGAATTCTGTGAATGGCGGTCCTGCCCTTAACACTGCAGGAAATGAAGGAGTGCCAAATATTTCAAGCGATGGTAAACTTTTGTTTTTTGCTGCATGCGACCGTCCCGAAGGAAAAGGTTCCTGTGATATTTATTATTCACGATTGAAAAAAGAAGGTTGGACAAGACCACTAAACCTCGGCCCACCCATTAACACCGGTGCATGGGAATCGCAACCCTCATTTGCTTCCGACGGAAGAACATTATATTTTATCAGGGGTAGAATATCAAGAGGTGGAATTCGGGAACAGGATATTTATTCTTCACGCATCAATGATGAAGGACGATGGAGTGAACCTGTGAAATTATCATCGCTGATAAATACTTCAGAAGAAGAAGAATTTGTATTCATTCATCCCGATAACCAGACGTTGTATTTTTCATCCGATGGCCATCCCGGAATGGGAGGAGTTGATATTTATGTTTCACGAAAAGGAAGTGACGGCAACTGGATGCAGCCACAAAACCTGGGTTACCCGATCAATACCAGTAATGATGAAAAAGGATTATTGGTAGGCCCGGGTGGTGAAAAGGCATATATTTCATCCGATCGTGCAGGTGGATCCGGCGGACTCGATTTGTATAGTTTCAATTTGTATGAAGGAGCACGTCCAAAGCTGATCAGTTACGTAAAGGGAATTGTTACCGATGCATCGACCGGAATGAATCTCGAAGCAGCATATGAAATTATTGAGCTGGAATCAGGAAAAACAATTTTGAGCTCATCCTCTGAAAAAGGTACCGGCGAATTTCTTGCATGCCTGACTTCCGGAAAAGATTACGGGCTGAATGTTTCCAGGAACGGATATCTTTTTTATTCAGATCATTTTTCCTGCACAAATCCTGCGGATATCAAAATCGCTTATTTGCTGGATATAAAATTGCAACCGGTTTCGAAAGGAGGGAAGGTGGTCCTGAAAAATGTATTCTTCGATACCAATCTTTTCGAACTAAAAACAGAATCGTTTTCAGAATTGGATAAGGTGGTAGCATTTATGAAAGCAAATGCTTCCGTTACAGTGGAAGTAAGTGGACATACCGACAGTACCGGTGACAAAAAGAAAAACCAGGTACTCTCTGAAAATCGTGCAAAATCAGTTTATGATTACATGACCAGTAAAGGTATTCCTGCCGGAAGACTTTCTTATAAAGGCTATGGTGATTTGAAACCTATTGCTGCAAACGATACAGAAGAAAACAGGGCACAAAACAGGCGCACCGAATTTTTAATAACCGGTAACTAAACTGCTTTTTAAAAAAACTATTTGTCAAAAATTTCAGGCAAAAAAAAAATCCCGGTCTTTTCAAACCGGGATCTTTACCAAACTTAACACCATGAACAGAAAACCTTCTTATTGAAAAATTTTCTGAAGCATTTAACAAAGTAACGGAGTTCCTGAAGACGAAGTTGCTTCATGAAAGTTTTATGACATGAATATGACATAAAACCATGATACTACAACGATTTCATGACATCATGATGTAGTCCACTTTAACTTCATGTAGAAAATCTTCGAACTAAATGTCAGCCCTGATTGAAAAGAAGCTTCAGATAAAATGATGGCTTTTTGAATTGCGATCTCAAATCCAGATCATCAAACATACAGGAAATAGTTTCGCGGACAGTAGGATTTTTTTCAGCTTTATTAATGACATAATTAAACAGCCAGGGATAATTACAAAGCTGTTGTAAAGTATGACTCAGCCGGAGCTCGCTCCACAGTCGTTTATAAACTGATTCATCGTATTGCTTTAAAAAACTTTGATTGTAATTTTTCGCGTTCATTGCACTGATTGCGACATTGGCTGCAGTCATACCACAATACATTGCATTGCTGATTCCTTCACCGGTAAACGGATCGATCATGGAAGCCGCATCACCAGTTAACATAAAGTTATCACCTGAAATGGTTCTTTTCTTTGATCCTAACGGCAGACCCCATCCCTCAATTTTTCCCTGCAATTTCGCATTTGCAAAACGATCACGGATTGTTGGATTTTCACGGATAGCTTTCAACATGGCTTCCCGGAGGTTCACTTTTTTTTTCCGGATCGACGATGATAACATTCCCGCACCAACATTTGCCATTCCGTCAGCCAGCGGAAATATCCAGAAATATCCGGGTAAAAGTTCATTAATGAAATGCAGTTCGATAAAATTTTGTTTATGCATTCCGATTATACCATGGTAATAAGCACGTATGCCGCCACAAAAATGTTGGGGTTCTTTACGGAAACCCGCCAATGATTTAGCAATGATACTTCGCTCACCTTCAGCTCCGATTATCAAAGGAGTTTTTACATGGTATTCCTGATTTTCGTGACTGATTTTTAGTTGCAATCCGTCCGATATTCTTTCTATTGCTATCAGCTCATGTCCTTGCCTGAAATCAGCATATTCCGGAATAAGTTGTTGCACCAGGAAATTATCAAAGTCAATTCGTTTTGAAATAAAACCAGGTGGATGTTTGCCAGCAACCTGCTTCCCAAATGGAATATCAATGCTTTTTCCGTTTGGAGCTGCAAACTTGATTCCCGCACTGCCTGTAAAGATTCCCGGCTGTGAACTCATATAAGGAATAAGCTCAGGATTCAGTTTTTTAAAAACCGGAAATACCTTCCCGCTAAGAGCATCACCACAAACTTTGTCACGTGGAAAAACAGCCTTGTCAATAACCAGGTGCGGAATTTTTTCTTTGCACAGGAATGCGGAAGCTGTTGCGCCGGCAGGACCCGCGCCGGCAATTACGATAGGATGATTTTCAGCTTTAATAATTATAAATGATTCAGTGGTTTCTGTAATCTTTTTTCACCCTTGAAATCTCCATGTCGGCATCTTTCTTTTTCATGTCTTCCCGTTTGTCGAATAATTTTTTCCCGCGAGCCAACGCAATTTCGAGTTTCGCATAGCCCCGGTCAGTGATGTATAAACGGGTAGGGATGATTGTATAACCTTTCTCTTTTACTTTACCTAACAACTTGTTGAGTTCGTTCCGGTTCAGCAATAATTTACGGTCACGTTTGGAAATATGGTTATTATAAGAGCCTTCTTTATATTCGGCTATATGCATTCCCTTAACCCAAAGCTCATTATTCTGGAAAATGCAATAAGCGTCAGAAAGATTTACCTGCGATTGCCGTACTGATTTAATTTCAGTACCGCTCAGCACCAGCCCGGCTTCATATTTTGTTTCAATATGAAACTCAAAAAGCGCTTTCTTATTGGAAGTTATATTATTCTCGGCCATGGGCAATGCTACAAGGATGCAATTTTACGAAATAGGTACGGATTCTTTGATAACCCGGAACGGATGGGTACGGAATACAGATTCATGTCGTTGCGGAACGGATGTACGGATTACTGATTTCGTACGGACAGCATGATGCTGTCCGCACAGCTTCACACCTGGTATCTGTAATCCGTATCCATCCGTAACTTCACCTAACAACCAGCACAGGAAAATCTATCAAATGCCTGACACCTTCCACAGTAGTTCCAAAAAAGAGATCCTTCAGCCAATGATGGCCGTGCGAACCCAAAACCAGCAAGTCGGCATGAAATTCTTTTGATTTTTTAGCAATAGCAACCGTTGGCTTACCATAGCCGATAGCACGCACTACCTTAAACCCGGAAGCGCTGAATTTTTCAACGTATTTATCAAGACTTGACGTATCCACACGCGTTTCATAGTCTCCCGATTCCTTACCAAAAACAAATGCCATGGGAGTTTCCACCACGTGGATCAGCAGGTATTCGGCTTCCCTGCCTCCCTGGGCGATTGCATGCCTGATAGTTTTTTCATCGGCCTTTGAAAAGTCAATTGCTATTGCAATTCTTCGATAATGCATCTGCCCAGGTTCAGGCAATGTAAGCTCTTTGAATTCGCCATGTGGAAGCGTAGTTTTCGGAGCCTTTTTCGTTCTGATGAATGGTGCAAATGTGGTATACAATAACAACAGAGCAGCTATAACAGCTACCGGAAATACGATGAAGTTAATCAAAAAAGGTGAAACATCAGGTGAGGCCGACCAGTCTGTTATTTGCTGTATCACCAGCCTGGCATTTAAAGTTACAATGATTGCTGCTGATAACCACGCCAATATTCTGGTCCAGGATGCGATTACAAATTCTCCCATTTTTTCTTTATCACTCACAAAGTGAATCAGCGGTATCACAGCAAATCCTAGTTGCAGACTTAATATTACCTGGCTCAGGACGAGTAATTTTCCCGTTGCGCCTTCTCCGAGCATCGTTATGGTAAGCAGAGCCGGTACAATTGCGATTAAACGTGTAAGCAACCTTCGTATCCATGGTTGTATACGAAGATTTAAGTATCCCTCCATTACTATTTGCCCTGCCAGGGTTCCCGTAATCGTTGAACTTTGTCCGGCAGCGATAAGCGCAATGGCAAATAGCATTGGTGCCCATTGAGTCCCCAGCAATGGCTCCAAAAGCACATGTGCATCCTGGATTTCGGCAACTTCAAACATGCCGTTTTTAAAAAATACCGTGGCAGCGAGAATCAGGATGGCCGCATTAACAAATAAAGCCAGGTTTAACGCAACTGCAGAATCGATGATATTATAACGGATTGCTTTCCTGATTTCTTTACTGCTTCGTTCAAATTTACGAGTCTGTACCAGCGATGAATGCAGATACAGGTTATGTGGCATAACTGTGGCACCTATAATGCCAATGGCAATATACAGAGCTGTATCATTTGGTATGACCGGAATAAACCCGGATGCAATTTCACTGATGGAAGGTTGTGCGAAAATCATTTCGGCAAGAAATGACAAACCGATTATTCCTACCAAAGCAATAATGAATGCTTCCATTTTTCGGATTCCGAAATTCAACAGGAACAACAACAGGAATGTATCCAGAACGCTGATGCAAACACCCCAGGTAAGAGGAAAATCAAACAAAAGCTGGAGGCCAATTGCCATTCCCAAAACTTCTGCCAGGTCACATGCTGCAATTGCAATTTCCGCCAGGATATAGAGTGCGCCGTTAACCAATGGGGGATATGTTGCCCTGGAAGCCTGTGCCAGATCCAATCCACGAACAATTCCCAGTCGTGCACTAAGTGATTGCAATAACAATGCAATCAGGTTCGACATTAATAGAACCCATATCAGCGTGTACCCGAACTGACTTCCACCGGCTAGATCCGTGGCCCAGTTTCCCGGATCCATATAACCAACGCTAATCAGATAGGCGGGTCCGATAAACGCCAGCATTCTCCGTCCAAAATGCGTTTCCTTTGGAATTTCTACAGTCGCGTTGACTTCAGAAAGCGATGGCAGTTGCTCTTTTCCTCTGCTAATCATCTGAGATAAAATTTTTGGCAAATATAGAAATTAAATTTAGATACATCTAACTTTTAAAATATTTCAGGCTCAATTACAATTTTCACACCTTTGCAATATGATTTACAAGCGGCTGATCCGCCCCATACTTTTTCTTTTTCCAGCCGAAACAGTGCATCATATGGTGATGTGGTTATTGCGAATTGCACAATGGCTACCTGGTATGCTTCCGGTTTTACGTTTGATTTATGGTGTAACAAACAAAAGTCTTGAAAAGGAAATTGCAGGAATCAGATTTCCGAATCCGGTTGGACTCGCCGCGGGGCTTGATAAAGATGCTGTAGCCTTTGAAGCCTTTGGAGCTTTGGGATTCGGTTTCGTTGAGATTGGTACAGTTACTCCAAAACCCCAGGTAGGAAATCCTAAACCGCGGTTGTTTCGCTTACCTGCTGACAAAGCATTGATCAACCGGATGGGATTTAACAACAGCGGCGTAAAGGCAGTTGCCGACCGTTTGCGAAACAGATCCGGTAAAGTGATCATTGGTGGAAATATCGGTAAGAATAAGAATACTCCAAATGAAAACGCTGATCAGGATTACCTGGAGTGTTTCCGTGAATTATTTCCAAATGTGGATTATTTTGTAATAAATATCAGCTCACCAAATACACCTGGTTTAAGAGAATTGCAGGAAAAAGAGCCATTGTTGCGATTGTTAAAATCAATCCAGAAAGCAAACCTTGAAACCGGCAAACCAAAACCACTTTTCCTGAAAATTGCACCCGATATGAATTTTTCACAGGCAGACGACATCGTAAATATCGTAAGGGAATGCAAACTTTCAGGATTGGTTATTTCAAACACTACTGTTTCACGTGAAGGATTAAAAACTCCCGCAAACACGGTTAAAAACATGGGAAATGGTGGTTTGAGTGGTATGCCTGTTTTGGAAAAATCTACC
Organism: Bacteroidia bacterium; assembly: GCA_025450095.1. Next base: position 17,222 of record JANWID010000039.1, read on the forward strand.
AGCTTGCTACGATACATTGCAGGAAAATCCGGGAAACAATTCCATATTATCGCGTCGGGCGGCATATTTACCGCGGAAGATGCCCGCGAAAAACTCAGAGCCGGCGCTGACCTGGTACAGCTTTATACCGGATTCATATATGAAGGTCCTGCCTTAATCGGTTCCATTAACAGGTCGTTGATTAATAATTGATAATCAGAAATAAAACCTTTGAATAATCATGTTAACATCCGGAATATCTGATTGTTGTATCTTTGCATAAACTTTAAAAAACTATGAAGCAACTACTGTTTGTATTTATTCTTTCCGCAGGATCATTCATCAGCGGAAATCTGTATGGTCAGGCTACCGGTTATGGAGCAAAAATCGATGAAAAAGGAGCTATTCCCATTTCAGAAATGCAAGCTGTTATGGATGATAGTGAAGAAATGAATATGAAAGTAGAAGGTGAAGTTTCAGAAGTGTGCCAGGTTAAAGGTTGTTGGATGACGCTTAAAAAACCTGATGGTACTTCAATGCGGGTTACTTTTAAAGATTATGCTTTTTTTGTTCCCAAGGATCTTTCAGGCAAAACGGTGGTAGTTAGCGGACGTGCGTACAAGAAAACTACCTCTGTTGAACAACAACGACATTATGCTGAAGACGCTAAAAAATCGAAAGAAGAAATCGAAAAAATAACGACTCCGAAAGAAGAACTTGCTTTTGAAGCGGAAGGTGTTATTGTCAAGTAAATCACGGACCGTAACTACGGATATTTTTCTGATATTAAAATGAGAAACGGCAACCGAGTGTGGATCACTGAATGCCCCCGGGATGCTATGCAGGGCATTCACGAATTCATTCCTACAGAAAGTAAAATTGAATACCTGAACTCTTTGCTTCGGGTGGGTTTCGATAGGCTTGATTTCGGAAGTTTCGTATCTCCGAAAGCTATTCCCCAACTTCGTGATACAACCGAAGTACTGGAAAAGCTGGAATGGGATACCGATACTGAATTACTCGCCATTGTTGCCAATGTACGTGGGGCTGAAGAAGCTTCCAGTCACAAAAAGATAAAATTATTAGGCTTTCCATTCTCAGTATCAGAAACATTTCAACAACGCAATACCAATTCAGGCATAAATGCGTCTTTTGAAACAGTACAGAAAATACGGGATTTATCAACAAAAGGGGGGCAGGACCTGGTAATTTACATTTCGATGGCATTTGGCAATCCTTATGGAGATAGCTGGGATGCTGATATAGTAATTGATTGGATATCAAAACTTAAATCTACCGGGATCAAGAAAATAGCTTTAGCCGATACAGTTGGAATCGCAGGAACAAAAGATGTGGCATACCTTACATCAGCGGTGATCAGGGAATTTCCGGATCTCGAAACGGGTACCCACCTGCATTGCAGGCCCGGAAACTGGAGGGAAAAGGTTAGTGCGGCTTATGAATCAGGGTGCAGGAATTTTGATTCTGCCATGCATGGATATGGAGGATGTCCCATGGCAGGAGACAATTTAACCGGAAACCTTGCAACCGAAAACCTACTCCAATATTTGCACGAAAAAAACGTTGAAACCCGGGTAAGGCCGGAGGAGTTTAAACATGCACAGAAGGCGGCAAATTTGGTATTTTTACCAACGCCCTGAAACTCCTGAAACCGCAAATCATATCACCAGCAAATTAATATTATTGAAATAATAATGAACGTATTCAAAAAGCAAATTACCTTTTTCAAAATATCGGTCACGGTTACGTTTCTGCTTTTATTAGCATCGGTTTCTGCTGTTTATTCCCAGAATCCAGGCTATCTTGAGGTTGTTGGTTCCGTTTATCAAACAAATAAAAGTCTGGAAGGTGCCGATATCCTAGTGATGAAAGGTAATGAAAAAGTTGACCAGATCAGCACCAATGCCGGGGGTAAGTTCATTGTTAACCTGGAACTCAATGCTGCTTATACGATCATCTATACAAAGAATGGCAGTATTTCCAAATCAGTTGAATTTGATACCAAGGTTCCTGATGAACTAAAAGAGCAGATTTTTTCCCTCAAATACAAAATTGATTTATTACCCAAAGTTGAAGGTGTTGAAGAGCCTCCTGGAATTTCCAAACCGGTAGCCAAATATTCCTTCAGCGATGTTTATGACGATTTTACATACGATCCCAATTATACCAATGCCCGTAAATCGGAGAATGAAAAGCTGAAGCAGGAAATGCAGGCACTTGCAGAAAAGAAAAAATTGGAAGAAGATGCATCACGTGCAAAGGCCAGGGCTGATTCAATTGCTAAAGTAAATGCTGATAAAGCAGTACAGGCTCTTGCCCTTGCAGAAACAGCACGCCTGAAAAAAGAAGCAGACGAAAAGGCTAAGGCGGAAGAAAAAGAAAAGGCAAAGTTTGCCGCCGCTGAAAAAGCACGCCAGGATTCTATTTTACAGAAAGAAGTTGCCGAAGAACAGGCACGACAACTGGCTATAACCAAGGCCAGGCAGGATTCAATAGCAAAAGCTAAAGAGGCAGAACAGCTGCGTATACAGGCAGATTTGAAGGCTAAAAAAGAGGCGGAAGAAATTGCAAAGGTTCAGGCTGCTGAGGCTGCACGCCTGGCTACTGAAGCGAGAGTTAAAGCCGAAGCAGAAGCAAAAGAAAAGGCACGCCTTGAAGCGGAAGCAAAAGCTAAGGCTGATGCGGAAGCAAAAGAAAAAGCAAGGCTGGAAGCCGAAGCTAAAGCTAAAGCAGATGCCGAGGAAAAAGCCAGGCTGGCTGCTGAAGAAAAAGCCCGCATCGAAGCGGAAACTATAGCTAAGAAAGAAGCTGAGGCAAAAGCGAAAGCGGAAGCTGAGGCAAAAGCGAAAGCAGATGCAGAAGCTAAGGAAAAAGCCAGATTGGAAGCCGAAGCAAAAGCGAAAGCAGATGCAGTAGCTGCTGCAGAAGCAAAGGAAAAAGCAAGACTGGAAGCTGAAGCTAAAGCCAAAGCAGATGCCGAAGCCAAGGCGAAGGCAGATGCCGAAGAAAAAGCAAGGCTTGAAGCGGAAGCAAAAGCTAAAAAAGAAACAGAAGCAAAGGCAAGGGCGGAAGCAGAAGCGAAGGCAAAAGCCGAATCTGAAGAACGTGCTCGGGTAGCTGCTGAAGAAAAATCGCGAAAAGACGCTGAAGCACTTGCAATAGCTGCCGCAGCAGAAACTGCAAGACTTGAAGCAATAGCAAAGTCAAAACGTGACGCTGAAGAAAAAGTACGGATCGAAGCTGAAGCCAAAGCAAAGAAAGAAGCTGACGACCGTGCAAAGCTGGAAGCAGAAGCGAAGGCAAAGCATGAAGCTGAAGAAAAGGCACGACTTGAAGCCGAAGCAAAGGCAAAAGCCGAGGCAGATGAAAAAGCCCGGATAGCAGCAGAAGAACGTGCGAAAAAAGACGCTGAAGAAAAGGCACGCCTGGAAGCTGAAGCAAAAGTTAAGAAAGAAGCAGAAGAGAAAGCACGCCTGGAAGCTGAAGCAAAAGCTAAAAAAGATGCCGAAGAGAAAGCTCGTATCGCAGCAGAGCTTCAGGCAAAAAATACAGCCGACAGTCTGAAGAAAGCTGAAGATGCTGCTAAGCTGGCAGAATTGCAAAAAGCCAAGCAGCAAGCATTAAAAGAAGCTGAGGACAAACGTCTACGGGATATAGAAGCACAGAAAGAAGCGTACGCGAAATCAAATGCTGCTGTTAAAGAAAATACCAGCCCACAGAAAAATGTAACTGCCGCGCTACCTGCTGTAGATAAAGATTATCCGGAAGGAATTTCTGAGGAAACACTGAACGAAAGCAACCGGACTATTTATCGAACAGTAATCAAAAAAGCTACAACACAGGAAGTATTTAGCAAAGTGGTTTATACCTGGGGTGGTGTCTTTTATTTTAAAGGAAATACCAGTCTTACAGAATCCAATTATACCGCAGAGCTGAAAAGAATGAAGGACCTTCTTAATTCAAAATAGTCTTGAAGGGTTGCCTGTAAAGGATGGGGAAATTTTCTAAATGAACTTCTAGAGTTCTAAAAGCACAGGATCAATAAAGCATTTGCTCTTTGTGAATTCTTTCCGGGTTCCGGCAACATCCTTAACAACAAGTGTTACTGACCTGTCGCCAGGGTAGTTTTTAATTATCACTGAATATCCATCTGCCGACAGTTCACCATCAACCGGAACGTTATCCGAGCTGTATTTCATTTCCACAATTTCTGAAATTTTGAAATCAACAAAAAGCTGGTGATACGTGTTCCCGTCCTGATCGTGAAAATGATCCGAAACAACTTCCTGTGCAAGTGAAAATCCGGTTCCCGCAATAAAGAGTGAAAAAATCAGTATGAGGGTTTTGGTTTTCATTGGTTAATTTTGCAGGAGAGAAAAGATAACCTTAAAGATACAATTTAAAACTATAAAAGTCAAATTATAACCCACGAATTTGATTACCATTTTCACGCCTTACCTGTTAGGATGGCTGTAGCTGCAAGATGGGGTGGAGGCCGAGAAGAATCTACTGGTCCTGGCGGACTATTCGGTGGTTTTGTAACCGGCAACAGATAGTTTCATCGCGCAAGCACCGGAAAACGCCAGCGTGCTAAAGCATATGAAGTAAAAAGTATAATATTATAAAACAAATCACCCATTACAGTTCCCTTGAAGAAAGGTATCCCTGCTATATAACAGTTGATCAGTCCTTCACCGTTTTTCGGATAGATATCATACATTAACCAGGTTCCGAAATTGGTAATGAAAAAGAACAGCAGCGACGATACCAGTGATGCAACCATAATGGTCTGACGTTGTTCCCGGCCACGTAATAAAAATCCAAGAGCGGTAATCAGGGCAAAGCTTCCATAAACGAAAATCATATCCGGGTAAAATCCCCTGCCACCAGTCAGTTCAATTACAATATCGCTTACAAGCAGTGCAATTAATGGGAACAGGAAGGCTTTTCTTTTATCGGTGAGGTAAGTTCCGGCAAAAAGTGCAATTGCTCCTATAGGAGTGAAATTAAATGGATGAAACAAGATCCTTCCTAATGCCACTATTGCAATCAGTGCAAGAACAAATTTCATTTTGGGGGTAAATGTGATTTCCGGTTTCATGATTCAGGCGATTTGAACACTTCAAAATTAGGTTTTTATTTGCATTTTTCCGAGTCCGTTATCTGGCATTTTTCATCCATAATTTCCATGATTCTTCTGCCTGGTAAAGCAACATTCGATGTCCATTGCTTACCATCGCACCCTGTGCTATTCCTTTTTTCATAAACAGCGTTTCTTCCGGGTTGTACACCAGGTCGAATAACAGATTGTGTGAGTTGAGGTATTCATAAGGAATAGGTGGGCAGGAATTGATATCGGGAAAAGTACCCAGTGGCGTTGTATTAATGATCACCGGGTAATCTGCCAGGTGAGATCGGTTGAGACTCGGGTAATCAATTGAACCCCGTGTTGCATCCCGGCTCACTGTAATGTATGGTATTTTTAGTTTTTTCAAAACATATACAACCGCCTTGGAAGCGCCCCCAGTTCCAAGTACCAGGGCTCCTTCATGGTAAGACTGCAGCATCAGTCGAAGCGACTGGTCAAAACCCGTAGCATCGGTATTATAGCCAGTGGTTTTCACAACCTTCCCTTCAATATTTCTTTCTACGTAAATGGTATTGACCGCACCTATCTTTGCTGCTACCTTATCCACCTTATCGAGGTAAGGAATAATCTTTTCTTTATAAGGAATTGTAACATTGAGCCCGCAAAGCAAAGTATCCCGGGTAAGAATTTCGGGGAATTCAGACAGCGATCGCAATTCAAAATTTTGGTACGAGTAAATTTTATCCAGTCCTGCTTCGAGGAATTTATTGTTAAAGTAATTCCTGGAAAAGGAATGTGTTAAAGGAAATCCGATCAGTCCAAAAGTTCTTTTCAAGGAAGTAATAACTGGTACGGTTAACACCAGGCTACGAAACCTGGATTCGCGGGTCAATTTCTTTTGACCATGCAAGAATACCGCCTTTGAGGTTTGCTAAATTACTGAATCCAAATCTTGATTCCAGTTCCCTCACAGCTGCTGCGCTGCGAGCGCCACTCCGGCAATAAAGTATTACAGGCCGGTTCTTATCGAGCCGGTCTGCTTCATCCACAATAGTTCCCAGGGGTATCAGATCGCCACCGATGTTGGAAGTTTCATGTTCGTGAGATTCCCTTACATCCACAAGCTGAAAATCAACTTTGTCATCGATCATTCTTTTCAGCTCACTGACCGTTACTTCTTTCATGGAATAAAATATTAGGGGGTTAGAAACACTATCCTCACGAAATAACAGCCGCCCCGCGATCCTGTTTATCCAGGAATTGAAAAAATGTATCACTCCGAAGTCCTAACCGGAGTGTTTCCAATGCAATAACCTCTGCAGGAGCGATATTACCAAGATTCACATTTGCACCAAAAAGCTTTATAAAATATACCTGTTGGGATTTGAGAGGAGCTTCCCAGATAATATTTTCAACCGGAATTTTGCTGACGATCTTATTTATCAAAACTACGTGTGCTTTTCCGTTTGGCCGGTAAATACCAACAGTACCGCTTTCGCGTGCTTCTGCAATTACTTTCCAGACTCCGGCATCAAGTTCTTTCTGCATCATTTCGATCCATCGGTTAGGATGTATGATGATACCTTCTTCCTTGCTGCCCACTTCTGAAATAACAGTTACTTTTTTTTTCATCTTTCGGATCAGGCTGCATTTTTCCTCGTGGGGAATCGTTATGGAACCGTCCGATAATTCAGCGTATTTTACATTATACTTTTCAATCAACGCGAGATATTCATCGAATGCGTTGCGGATCAGAAATGCTTCGAGAAGCGTACCTCCGAAATAAACCGGTATACCTGCACGGGAGTATAATTCAAGTTTTTCTTCCAGCCTGGGCGTGACGAGTGCGCTTCCGAATCCCAGCTTCACAATATCTACAAATGGATGATTGCCTTCAATAAACCCTTCCGTTTCCCTAAGACTTAGGCCTTTGTCCATAACCATGGTAATCCCGACTGAACGTGGTTTTGAGGACCTTTCAGGAAGCTGACTCAACTGAAAATTCATAGATTCTTACTTTTATTGCCGATCATGGATAAAATTACCTGATCCAGCTTCAATTCCGGCATCATATCAAATAAAATGTGACCGGATGCTGCGTCTTTTTCTAAAGCAATACCGAACATTTTGTATGATTCCTTAGTGCTTCCTGAAATATAATGGTTCACGACCTGCCTGCAAATTAATTCGGCAGAATCGGTGTGCAACAACATGGCCTTTTCAGTTAAAATAACAGCTTCATCCGTTCTGCCGGTTTCTGTAAGAAAATGTGCATACGAAATCCATCCATCAATAAGATCCGGTTCATCATCTGTTACCTTCTGATAACATGTCTCTGCTTCTGTAAGATTATTCAGGTTGAATTCACAATCACCAAGCAACAACCAATATTCACCGTTCAGCTCATCTTTTTCGATTGCTTTCCTTACGTAGTGAATTGCTTCATACCAACGCTCCTCATATTCCAGGGTAATGGCAATGCCATACCATGCCTGCGCCATATCAGGTAACAGTTTTACCGATTTTTTAAAATAAGTCCTGGCTTCATCCATCTGCTCGAGTTTTTCATAACACTCGGCAATATTAAAATATGTGATTCCGTCAGGCTTATAATATTCAAATGTCTGCTTGTACTTTTTTATCGCTTCTTCAAAATGACCTAACATTGCGAGTACATGTGCCTGGTCGAGATAAGCAGGTGCATAGTCTTCCTTGATCAGAATGCAGTAATCGAAAGCATGGAGTGATTCCTCAAAATTACCCGTCCTGCAAAGCATATCTCCAAGGTTGTACCAGGCATGATACGAGTATGGATCGTTATCGATCATCTCGCGGTAATAAGCTATCCCTTCTTCAAGCTTTCCGGTTACTCCGAAGCAGGCAGAAAGTTCTTCCATTGCCATTTCATATGTAGGATTCTGTCCTATAGCCAATTTGAAATACTCAATTGCCTTCGGATAATTCAACATGTTCTGGTACGTAATAGCCATGCTGAAATATAATTCATC
>JANWID010000040.1 GCA_025450095.1 Bacteroidia bacterium
ACGAATTACGAATCCCTTCGGGTACGTATCTACGAATTATGAATAAGAAGATTGAATCAATTGGAATGCATTCGTAATTTCGTAGATTCTTAGGCGCTAGCTATGCTCAATTCGTTACATTTGTAAACTTGGGAACTTCTAAAAATCTACTTATACTACGTAATGCGAGTTTTTTAAAATTCTCAACCCGACATTTCGTCGGGACTCCGGTTTTAAAAAACGGCATGCTTTGTCTACGCGATTTTTAGAGATTCCAAAATTTTAATTTATGCTGTTACGTGCAGAGAATTTAGTGAAACGGTATAAGAGCCGCGTTGTGGTGGATCATGTTTCCATTCATGTAGAGCAGGGTGAAATTGTCGGTCTGCTGGGACCAAACGGTGCTGGTAAGACGACAACTTTTTATATGACCGTGGGGCTCATCCGGCCAAACGAAGGAAATATTTACCTGGATAAAGAAGACATTACTGCAGAACCAATGTACCGTCGTGCTCAGCGTGGCATTGGTTATCTCGCACAGGAAGCATCGGTATTTCGTAAACTTTCGGTGGAGGATAATATCAAAGCAGTTCTCGAAATGACAAAACTTTCGCAGGAAGAGCAAGGTCATAAACTGGAATCGCTGCTGGATGAATTCGGACTTCAGCGCATCCGCAAAAGCCGCGGAGACCTGCTTTCAGGAGGAGAACGCCGGCGGACAGAAATTGCACGTGCCCTCGCTGTTAGCCCGAAGTTTATTCTGCTTGATGAGCCTTTCGCGGGAGTCGATCCGATTGCCGTTGAAGATATCCAGGGAATTGTTTCCAAGCTGAAGGAAAAAAATATCGGTATCCTGATCACCGATCACAATGTCCATGAAACACTCACAATAACGGACCGCGCTTACCTGCTTTTTGAAGGACGTATTCTCAAGGAAGGAACTGCTCACGATCTTGCCGAAGATGAGCAAGTGAGAAGAGTTTATTTGGGGACGAAGTTCGAGTTGAGAAAGTAAAAACAGTTTGCAGCCTGCAGTCAACAGCAGGCAGTCTCCAGTCACTAACGGGTTAGTATAAGCGAAATCAAACTCACACCAACTGCCAACTGCCAACTGCCTACTTGAAACGTTTAGCCTTTGACTTTTATTAAATTATTTCACTTCCTCCAAAACAAACTCATACGATTCCATAATCGGATTTGCTAAAAGTTTTTTGCACGCGGTATCCACTTTTTCAGTGGCAACAGTTTTGGAAGGTGCGTCAACTTCAAGAGTGATATGTTTTCCGATCCTGACATTTTCAATTTCAGAAAGATTCAGGTTTTTCATGGAATGTGAAACGGCTTTTCCCTGTGGGTCGAGCAGGGCTTTTAAGGGCATGATTGTAATGCTGGCGGCGAATTTCATTTGCTTGCGTTTAAGACAGATTTTTCACGGTTTAACCCGTAATGGTTATTTATAAGCGACAAAATTAAATAGAATACAATTAACAGTGGTATTGCTGCAATTTGCAGAAATACGATCAGTATGATGCTTATCAATAGCATCAGATATTGCAGTTTGTTGCGGTTCCAGTCGAAACTCCGGAACTTCATTGCAAACAACGGGATTTCAGAAACCAGAAGAAAGGAAAGAATCATGCTAATTCCTCCGATCACATACGAATTAAGCAGATAAGGGGTAATGTGGAAACGATCATACTGTACATTCAACGCAAGTCCGGTTACAAAAATGGTAACTGCCGGTGTGGGCATTCCAAGAAATGATACGATCTGCCGGGGATCGGTATTGAATTTAGCCAGCCGGAGTGCGGAAAATATGGTGACTACAAATGGAAAATACCCGGCGAACCAGTACCAGGTAGTTTCACCTGCAAGACTGAACGGGGGACTGATAATAAACAGGTGATAGAGGATAGCTCCGGGTACAACTCCGAATGCAACCATGTCGGCAAGTGAATCCAGTTCTTTACCAATTGATGAATTCGCCTTAAGCATCCTGGCTGCAAAACCGTCAAGAAAATCAAATAGCAGCGAAGCACCTACTAAAATGGAAAATACCGGTATATTACCTTTAAAAATAAATACCACTGCCAGGCAACCGCTGAAAAGGTTTAGTGAAGTGAGGAAATTCGGCAGATGCCGGCTGATACCGCTGGCCATTTTATTTGGAAAGGAGCAAAAATAGAATTTTACATCCATTGCGCGCAGCCTTCCCGTTTATGTTTATAAAAGTACTGAAAACTAAGACGTTCGGATACTCCTTTTTTATCTACAACTTATTATATTTGATGTATAAAAACTCTTTCGGTTGTTATTCAGTATATATGCCGGTAAAGTCAGAATACTATATCATAATATTCTGCGTTTTAAAAGACACAACCACCTGAAAACCAAATGACCAAATCCAAAGCTTTACTCTTTGTTTTCCTGTTAGTTGCATTCTCTGTTAAAGGGCAGGATGCACCCAAATACAGCAACGAATTTCTTTCTATCGGAGTAGGTGCCCGCGGATTGGGCATGTCCGGAGCTATTACGGCTTCCGTAAATGATGTTACTTCCGGCTACTGGAACCCTGCCGGGCTTACCCAGGGAATAGGCGATTTGCAGATCGGATTAATGCACGCCGAATATTTTGCGGGTATCGCCAAATACGATTTCGGTGCGCTCGCAGCACCCATAGATGCCACCCGAACCGTCGGGTTTTCCATCATCCGTTTCGCTGTCGATGATATTATTGATTCAACCGAGCTGATCGATTCTGAAGGAAACATCGATTACGACCGTCTCAAATCATTCTCTGTTTCCGATTATGCTTTCATGTTCAGTTATGCAAAGAAGACTAAAACGGAAGGACTTCGTTATGGTGCAAATGTGAAAGTCATTCACCGTAAAGCAGGCGAATTTGCGTCGGCATGGGGATTCGGTTTGGATGCCGGTGTGCAATACGATTATAAAAAATGGAAATTCGGTGCTATGGGCCGGGATATTACTTCCACCTTTAACGCCTGGACCTTTAATACCGAAAAAATTGAAGATGTTTTCATTAAAACAAATAACGAAATTCCCTCGAACGGTCTTGAAATCACGTTACCCAAGCTGATCCTCGGCGCGTCCTATAAGACGTATATCCATGAGAAGTTCTCTATTGAATCGGAACTGGACATGGATATGACTTTCGACGGAAAACGTAACGTGTTAATCAAAGGTGATCCAATTAGTTTGGAACCACACCTGGGAGTGGAGATTGGATACAGCAATTTTATTTTCCTCCGCGGCGGGGTAGGAAACATCCAGGAAATAAAAGATTATGACGGTTCTAAATCTACTACCATACAACCTAATTTCGGAGTTGGTGTTAAAATCAAAAATGTTTCAATCGATTATGCACTGACTAATATCGGTCAGGTTGGGGATGTTTTATATTCAAATATTTTCTCTCTGAAATTCGCACTTTTTAAACAGAAGAAATGAAGAAACTTTACGGTCTGATTGTATGTTTAATTTTTGCTTCTTTCATTTCAAAGGCTCAGCCTTACGGAAATGAATGGATAAATTTTTCTACCAACCAACAGTATTCCGTTCAGCAGTATTTTAAGATCAGTGTTTGGCGTGAGGGTATTTACCGCATTACTCCTGCAGATCTTCAGGCAGTTCAGTTCCCTGCTTCTTTTAATCCAAAGCAACTCCAGCTTTTTACACGCGGTGTTGAGCAATTTATTCGTGTTGAAGGTGAAGCTGACGGTTCTTTCGATCCGGGCGACTATATTGAATTTTATGGTTTACCAAACGACGGGTGGTTCGATACCCGGATGTACGGCAATCCGAACGAGCAGGTAAAAAAAACATACAGTCTTTTTACCGATACAGCTTCTTATTTTCTGACCCTTAACGCCAATCAACTGGTCACAAATCACAGGATGGTTTTTGAAACAGATGTGAATTATATCGGGTACACTCCATTGCCATATTTTATTCGTGAAACAGAAGCCCGTTATGCTACCAGTTACAATGCATATCAGCTAATGGATGTAATAGGCTCGGAATACGATGAAGGTGAAGGGTGGTACGGTGACCGGCTTACAGGTACCGGACCTTTTTTATATCAACTTGGTGTGCCCAATGTAAGTACAGATCCCGGAGCACCGATAGCTTCGGTAACATCCACGCTGATGGGAGCCAATGAAAATTTTGGTATACCGCATGAAGTTGTGCTGAATGTGAATGGTACAGAGGATACCATACAATTTATCGGATATGAAGTTTCCCGGTATAATTTCAATCTTAACGACACTGCATCGCTTTCGGGTGGAATGGCAGATTTTTTATTCAAACCCACTCCCGCAGGCGGCGTTGTTCACCAAAATATGGTTTCCTTTATCAGGATGTCGTATCCCCATAGCTTCAGCTTCCTGGGTGAAACATCCAATTACATTTCTTTGAAAATTCCCGGAAATCTTTCAGCAGGTAAATCTTATATTTCCCTGACAGATCTCAATGTTGCAAATCCAAAGTTGTATATGCTTTCGGGTGATACCCTCAAACTTGTTTCCATGACGGGTACCGGAACAAACCGGGAAGCTTTAGTGCCTACGTACAATAGTGATAAGTTCTGTTTTATTACAGATACAATATATACATCGGCAGGAGGAAATTTCGTGATTGGCCCGGTAACTAATGACCCTTCGCATTTATATGAGTTCACTAATTTCCTCTACAATACACAAGGGTATAATTACCTGATTGTAGCGCATCACTCTTTATGGAACAAGGCAAATGATTATAAAAATTACCGGTCGCAAACTAATTTTACTCCACTGCTTGCAGATGTGGAAGAATTGTACAACCAGTTTGCATACGGAATCGCGCAGCACCCGCTTTCCATAAATAATTTTTGCAGGTTTACAAAAGATTTTTTCTCGCTAAAGCCTGAATACATGTTGCTGATGGGGAAATCAGTTGACGCCAGAAAAACGCGTCAGGCTCCTTCGATCTGGAACAAAAACCTGGTTCCCACTTATGGTGTTGTACCCTCCGATATGCTTTTGGGTTCACGGCTTTCAACGGATACAATTCCAAGAGCTGAAATAAAAGTAGGTCGTATTTCAGCAAGCAATGAGAACGACGTGCAGTATTACCTTGATAAAATCATGGTCCATGAACAACAGCTTCAGCAATGCCCGCAGGAATGGATGAAACAGGTTCTGCATTTTGGAGGTGGAAGTAATTATGCCGAACAACTCGAGGTGAAACAAATTTTGGATTCATTGGAAGCTATTGTTGAAGATACCCTGATGGGCGCTCATGTTACAACGTTTCTCAAAACAACCACAGATCCGATTCAGATAGATCTTTCACAATACCTCCAGGCACTGATTGATTCCGGTGTAACCATGATGACATTTGTTGCACATGCTTCCGGAACTACATTCGATATCAGCACAGATATTCCGCAGAATTATCACAATAAGGATCGTTACCCGCTCCTGTTTGCAAATTCCTGTTTTGTTGGAGATATACATGATCCCACCCGCAGGATTGTTGAAGATTTTGTTTTGTTACCGGAAAAAGGAGCTATTGGATTTATTGCGCAGCCTGGTGTCGGATACCTGGGATATCTTAGCGATTACAGCAAAAAGATTTACAAACAAATTGCGCTTTTGAATTACGGAGGCACTGTAGGCGTAACCATGGGTCGTGCTATTGACTCGGTTTATGCAATGCCAAACACGACATCCAATTTCCAGACTTATTTCCTCTATAAATCTGTTTGTACAGGAATGACGCTTTCCGGTGACCCTGCATTGATATTAAATTCTTCCAGTCAACCGGACTACACCACAAGCAACGCCAATGTTTATTTCACACCTAC
>JANWID010000041.1 GCA_025450095.1 Bacteroidia bacterium
AACAAGGTAATCTCCCTTTCGGTAATGCACCATTTCATTTGTTGATTTGACGCTTACATTAGTATGAAGATAATGTCCTTCATAAGGATCTTTAACAGTCTTGAAGTCTTCAATAGTGTATACTTCAACCTCCATAATTGTGTCGGCAGTAAGTTGTGACATTTCAACACCATTCAGTTTTAACCGTTCGATTACCTCATCCCATGCCTGGGGAATAATATAAAACCAGGGTTTATTGACATAATTGGAAGGGCGATACGTATCATAGAATTTTATTTCCCGGGTAAAGGGGCGTTGGCGGTCAAAATACAGTTGCGACTGACCGGTAACGGAACTGGTCCTGTTAACTGCTTCATAACCTTTAAAATTTATCATTTCAAAAGAAGTCGAATCTAGATCCCAAGTCAATGCAAATTGCTTTTGATTTAATGCGATTTCACGGGCTTTATTTCGTACTTCATTGATTTGGTTGCTATGTGCCGCGGTAAATTCTATTACCGATTCCAAAAGCGTTCGGGTGGCCTTAACCCGCATATCAAACGGCTTGAGCATATGTGTTTCTGAAACAAATGCCAGGCATTGGAACATGGCCGCATAACCGCTTGCAAAACGGGGAAGTTCCATGAACCCGTAAATACCATTCTCCGGGTTATCATCATATTTTGCAGTATGAACATAAGGAGACATTTCATAACCCTTAACCCGCATCATATTAAACAATGCTGTTGTCATGGTATTTTTCATAAATACTCCTGAAGGTCCTCCCAGCTTATTATGCTGTGTGCTGATCAGCGTTATCGCATATTGATAATCGGCACCGTCACTCACGTGAGTATCAATCAGGACATGCGGATCCCACTCACGGAATAATTTGATAAATGAACGGGTATTCTGAGCATCTGCTTTTATAAAATCGCGGTTCAGATCCAGGTTTTGGGAATTACCACGGAACCCATATTGATCCGGACCATTTTGATTGGCCCTGCTGCAGCAGCCACGATTCAAAGCACCGTCGATATTCAGCACCGGTATAATACAGATTACAACATTTTCCGGAAGCGGTTTTTTCCCTGATAAAAGGTCATCTGCAAACCATGCACTGGCATCAATACCATCCGGTTCCCCGGGATGAATGCCGTTATTGATAAAAACAATCGCTTTATTTTTTGAATTTGCTGATGCAGCATCAAGAGTACCATCAGCTGAAATCACAAAAAGATGCAACGGGCGGCCGCAATCGGTAATACCACCGGTGATCAGTTTCGCTTTCTTCGGATAATCAACAGCCAGTTTTTGATACACCATTATCACACTGTCGTATTCAAGTGATCTGTTATTTTCAACTCGTTTCGCAATATCCTGGGCATTCACACATGTGCAAAGCGCAATGAATAAAACAAGCAAGCGAATCCTATTAAAAAAAATCTGAAACATCATTTGCGTCTATTAATCATAAAAAATTTATCATAACAGATCTGTCCAATCATAATAATCTATTTTCCCAACCATTGCTCCCTCACCTTTTGTTGTAATTCGGTGGGCTTTTCAATAATTTCAATGGCATACTCCTTCTGCACAGGTTCTCCCAGGGTTATGTACATATCGCGGGGTAATCCTGCCCTGTTAAATTTAATACGCACTTTCGATCCGGGCTCCTTCTCTGCAAGGTAATCCATAATTTTATCGGAGCTATGGTTATCAATGGATGTTATTTCATCATTTACACTCAGGCCGTTAGTCCAGGCTGGGCCGTCACGATCAACCTGTGTAATAATTAACCGGTTGCCGGCTGGGGTCAGCGCAGCACCCAGGTAGCCTTTGGGCTGCTTCATTCCATCGGTCCGGTTCAGTTTCAGCCCGGCCATTGCCAGATAATCTTCGAATGGAATGGTTTCCGTACCATTTATATATTTTTTAAAAAAGTCATCATAATCCTTATTGCCGAAAATTTCGAAATACTCCTGCAACTCATTGTCGGTAACGCCCCGGTTCAAAAGTTTATAATGTTCATTGTAAAGAAAACTCATGAGGGTGTCGAGTGATTGTTTCCCTTTAGAACTATTCAGGAAATCGAGACTAAACACTACAGCCAGCAGGCTGCCCCTTGTATAATACGACACCGTTGAATTTCTTGAGTTTTCATTCTGCCGGTAATATTTTATCCAGGCGTCAAAACTGGCATCGCTTACCGGTTGAATTTTATCCCCGGGAGTATTCAATAATGTCTGTATGTTATTTTTCAAAATCTCCAGGTACTTTGCCTCTGAAGTAAAACCACAGCGGTGAACTATGTAATCATCATAGTAAGAGGTAAACCCTTCGAAAAACCAAAGTTGGCGGGTGTAAACTTCATTATCGTAATCAAACGGACCAAGTTCAAGAGGGCGCACACGTTTTACCATCCACAGGTGAAAATATTCATGGGCCACCAGGCTGAGCAGGTTGGTATATCCATCTTCAGTTTCATAATTATTTCGTGCGGTCATAATGGAAGCGGAATTCCGGTGTTCCAGACCTCCTCCACCTGATTGCGTATTATGAATGAGAAAAGTATAATCCTTATTTGGATTTTCACCAAAGATCCTGGTGGCAGCGTCAACAATTTTATAAAAATCTTTTTTGATCCTGACGGAATCGTATTTCGCTTCACCTACCATAGCAATGTGATGCGGGATATTATTATAATCGAATGAAAACACGGTATGATTCCCGATCACAACCGGTGCATCGATCAGTTCATCATAATCGACAGCCTTGCGCACCCATTGATCTCCATCATTTTTCGGCAAGCCGCATGAAATATTGCTCCAATGAGGAAGCGGATGATAAAGTACGGTTGTGGGTAAATTCCGGGATGCTTCCGTATAAACAAATAATGCTGCTCCGTTAATATAAGCCTGGTCATAGTCGGTAAAACACGATCTTACATTTAGTTCATTTGCATACACCAGGTATTCACAGGAGACTGATTTTGAAATTCCATGATAAATCCTCCACGTATTTTTTCTCACCTTGGTTACTTTTAATTGCTGCCCGGCAACATTTACAGCGTTAAAGCTTTCCACATTTCTTGAATAGTCCCGCACCATGTACGAGCCGGGAGTCCAGACTGGCATCTTAATGTCTACCGAATCACGTGAAAGATTCGAGAAGGTCACGTTCACCTTTATATAATGTGCATGAGGAAAAGGGAAACTGACTTCATACGTAGACTGTGCCAGCGTTCCATGAACTAAACCGACAACGAACAAGAATTGCAGGACAAATGATTTACAGTTCATAACAGGATTTTGAGAGAGGTCAAAGCTAAGAAATGGAAATGCAATGATACAAGGATACAGTATACAATTGATACTATGATAATGTGATTCGTACCGGTAATCACTATCAGGTGTACCCCTCGTTTCCGAAAAAAATGTCATTCAATAATCATCAACCATGGTTTATATTCATCAACTCAATCATAATTCATGGCTTTTTCTTTTTGTCTTACAAATTGTGAAACCGCGTCAATACTGGATTTCACAAAAAAGAAAAACATAAAATCGTAATTCTATACAGCTTTTGATGAATTATCTTACACCTGAAACAATTCAGAAATTTCAGTTGGCGGAGGCAAAAAAACAGGCTTAATATTGTATCACAACAGCACCAAAAAATAGCTGCCTATGGTTCAATAAAAGGTTAGGAAGTTCAACTCAAATGACAACGTAAGAATAGCAACCGGGAACGCTTCACGGTTGCTTTCTGCATTTGTATCATGTTCCATTTATATTTCCTGGTTGTTTTTATTAATGCATTGATTTTAAATTATTTAATTTATATTCCAGTATATAACCATCCTACAATAACTGTCGTTTTTTAAACAATTTGACTTTTCAGATTTTATTAACACGAACCTTTACGGAACTCACTTTTCGGTATTTTTACCATCCGGGAAATCAACGGCCCGGTTTTCTTTTTTTATAACCTTCAGGCATGCCTCAGTTTTCTCATTTACACGTACATACCCAGTTTTCGCTGCTCGATGGTGCAGCCGATATATCCAGGCTTTATAAAAAAGCCATTTCCCATAATATGCCTGCCATCGCCATCACCGACCATGGAAATATGTTTGGTGCATTTCAATTTGTTGCTGAGGCATACAAGCACAAAAATGAGGACGGTAGCCTGAAGGTAAAACCCATTGTTGGTTGTGAATTTTATTTGGTGGAGAACCGTTACAAGCGCGTTTTTACCAAGGAAGATAAGGATCAGCGGTATCACCAGTTGTTCCTTGCCAAAAACGCGGAAGGTTATCAGAACCTGGTTAAAATGTGCTCCCTCGGTTATATCGATGGACTTTATGGAAAATACCCCCGTATCGATAAGGACCTGGTTCTGAAATATCATAAAGGGCTTATCGCAACTACTTGTTGCCTGGGAGCTTCCGTTCCACGTACCATTTTGAACAAAAGTGAAGATGAAGCGGAAAAAGAATTTCGCTGGTGGCTCGACCTCTTCGGTGAGGATTACTATATCGAACTTCAGCGGCATCAGATTCCCGAACAGGACCGTGTAAACCAGGTTCTTCTTCGTTGGGCTTTTAAATATAATGTACGTGTTATTGCTTCCAATGATTCACATTACGTGGATCAGCAGGATGCAAACGCCCATGATATATTGCTGTGTATAAATACCGGTGAAAAACAAAGCACGCCTACTTTAAAGGAATTTTCCGACGATGATGTTTTTACAAAAGGCAAACGCTTTGCTTTTTTCAACGACCAGTTCTATTTTAAAACTCCTACAGAGATGTCGGAACTTTTTTCCGACCTGCCTGAAGCTATCGACAATACGGGACATATCGTTGATAAGATCGATCTGCTTAATCTGAAGAAAGATATTCTGCTTCCCAATTATACAATTCCAAAGGGATTCATCTCTCAGGATGAATACCTGCGTCACATTACATTTGAAGGTGCCCGCAAACGTTATGGTGAAATCACTTCCGATGTAGAGGAGCGGCTGAACTTTGAGTTGCTAACGGTCCAGACTATGGGTTTTGCCGGATATTTCCTTATTGTATCCGATTTCATTCAGGCAGGCAGAGACATGGGTGTATTCGTGGGTCCCGGCCGTGGATCTGCGGCAGGCTCTGCAGTCGCATACTGCATCGGCATTACCAATATTGACCCAATAAAATATAATCTGCTCTTTGAGCGGTTCCTGAATCCTGATCGTAAATCGATGCCTGATATCGATACAGATTTTGATGATGAAGGACGGCAGAAGGTGATTGATTATGTTGTGGATAAATACGGCAAAAACCAGGTTGCACAAATTGTGACGTATGGCTCTATGGCGGCAAAGATGAGCATCAAGGATGTTGCCCGCGTTCTGGATCTTCCACTTTCTGATGCAAATAATCTCGCAAAACTGGTACCCGACCGCCCTGGTGTTTCACTCGACCGGGTTATCAATGCACCTTTTGATGGTGAAAAAGGATTGAAGGAAAAAGAAGGACTCGGCGCTGATGATATTGAAAATATTAAGAAGCTTCGCGAAATTCATAAAGGCACCGATCAGCAGGCAAAAGTTCTTAAGGAGGCATTGATACTGGAAGGTTCTGTTCGGGGAACCGGAATTCATGCAGCCGGCATCATCATCGCTCCACGCGATCTTACCGATTTAATTCCTGTCGCAACCGTTAAGGATTCTGAACTGCTCATCACCCAATTCGAAGGAAAAGTTATAGAAGATGCCGGAGTAATCAAGATGGATTTTCTTGGACTCAAAACACTGACCATCATTAAAACCGCACTGGAACTGATCAGGCAGAACCATAATATTGACATTGACATCGACAAGCTTCCGCTTGATGATATAAAAACTTTTGAGCTATACCAGCGTGGCGAAACAAACGGAACATTCCAGTTCGAATCGGCCGGAATGCAAAAGCATCTGAAAGATCTGAAGCCTGATAAGTTCGAGGATCTTATCGCCATGAACGCGTTGTATCGTCCCGGACCAATGGAATACATCCCGAATTTCATTGCCCGAAAACTGGGTAAAGAACAAGTGGCCTATGATCTTCCGGCCATGGAAGAATTTCTGAATGAAACTTATGGTATCACTGTTTATCAGGAACAGGTGATGCTGCTTTCGCAGAAGCTCGCCAATTTTACAAAAGGTGATGCCGACACACTGCGTAAGGCAATGGGTAAAAAACAGATCGACGTCCTGAACAAAATGAAATCGAAGTTTGTGGAAGGATGTAAAACAAATGGATTCGATGCGAAGATCTGCGAAAAAATCTGGACCGACTGGGAAGCCTTTGCGCAGTATGCATTCAATAAATCACATTCTACCTGCTATGCGTTTGTTGCATACCAGACAGCATACCTGAAAGCGCATTATCCCGGAGAGTATATGTCGTCAGTACTCACCCACAACCTTTCCAATATCGACAAGATTACATTCTTCATGGAGGAATGCAAACGGATGGGATTAAAAGTACTGGGTCCCGATGTCAATGAATCGATGTACAACTTCTCCGTTAACAGTACGAACATAATTCGTTTTGGGCTGGGAGCTGTTAAAGGTGTCGGAGAAGCTGCAGTAATTGCGATCATCGAAGAACGGAACGCAAACGGGAAATATACCGGTCTTGTTGATATGGTAACGCGTGTGAACCTGAAAAACGTGAATAAACGTTGTATGGAAAGCATGATTATGGCAGGTGCGTTCGATTTTGACGCGCATGCTCACCGAGGGCAATGGTTTGAAAAAGATCCACGTGATAATAACAATACCAACCTTGAAAAGGCAGTACGTTATGGAAGCGGAATGCAGGAGTCAAAAAACTCACAGCAGGTTTCCCTTTTCGGGGAAGCCAGTGCTGTTGAAATGCCTGCCCCAAAATTTTTGGTGTCTCCTCCATGGTCGGAACTGGAAAAACTGCGTAATGAAAAGGAAGTGGTTGGATTTTATGTTTCAGGTCACCCACTCGATACTTTCCGTTATGAAATCGATGCGCTCTGCAACGTTTCAGTTAACCAACTCTTAGACCTATCGAAACTTCGGGGAAAAGAAATTGCTTTCGCAGGAATTGTTACCTCGGCAAATCACCGTACGACAAAAACCGGGAAACCATTTGGCACTATGTTCCTGGAAGATTATACCGGTTCTGTTGAACTGGCTTTATTCTCTGACGATTATCTAAAATTCAAAAATTACCTGACTGCAGAGTATTACCTGTTTATCCGGGCGAAAGTCCAATCCCGTTTTAATGATCCCAACAACCTTGAAATCAAAGTCCATAGCATCAGAATGCTTCCGGATGCAGGGAACGAATGCTCTAAAAGTCTGACCCTGAACCTGGAGCTGGATGAAATCAACACTAAAACAGTGAGCTCACTGGACCAGTTGCTACGTGAATTTCCGGGTAAACTTCCGGTGAAGTTTTCTGTTAGAGACAAAGAATCCCGCGTGGAGCTTGCTTCTAAAAAGGTGAAAGTCGATTTTAGTAAGAAACTCTTTGAAGAACTTGAATTTAACCAGGGAATACGTTTTAAGATAAATACCTGACGGAATGGCAGGGAAGTTTGATTGGAATGGAAGTTGAAGACCGG
Organism: Bacteroidia bacterium; assembly: GCA_025450095.1. The sequence continues at coordinate 7,614 of JANWID010000041.1, forward strand.
TTGGCAGTCGGCAGTCGGCAGTTAGCAGTCAGCAGTCAGCAGTCGATTAAAAGGAATCAAAAAAAAATATAAAAACATTTAAAAATTTATAATCTTTAAAATTATGGCAATAGAAATAACAGACGCGAACTTCGATGAGTTAGTATTAAAATCAGATAAACCCGTTTTGGTTGATTTTTGGGCTGAATGGTGTGGCCCCTGCAGGATGGTTGGTCCTGTTGTAGAAGAATTATCTAAAGACTATGATGGCAAAGCCGTTGTAGGCATAGTTGATGTCGACAGCAATCCCGGAATCTCCATGAAATATGGAATTCGCAACATTCCTACTCTTTTAATTTTTAAAGGCGGAGAGATAGTTGATAAACAAGTTGGTGCCGTTCCCAAATCGGTGTTGGCAGGGAAAATCGAAAATCAGCTTTCCTGATTAACTTTAAGGAATCGAAAAGGCTTTATCATTTTGATAAAGCCTTTTTTTATTTTGCAAACAAAAGTTTCCTGTAAACCGAATGATTTTTCTTATTGAAATTAACTGAATACATTCCGGAAGACCACGGCGCATAAATCAGGTTATCACCATTTCCAATACGTTGTTGATGCACCTGTTTACCTGTAATATCGTGAACGACCATATCAATAGTCCCCAGGTAACTTGATGAAACCATGAAGCCTGAGTTTTCGATGAAGCCTGAAGGAACTGTAACCAATGAAACTGTTTCCAGTTGATCCAGGCCAGTTGTTACATCATCACATATTATCAAATCATCCATGTAGCCATTAAATTCCCTCGTATTCCACCCCCATGTAGTTATTCCGTATTGCACAACAGAAAGACTGTCAATTCCTGGATTAATTGAATTTATTGCCTGACCTAAAAGTATGGTTTGTGATGAGTCAGTATATAATTGCATACTAACCAAGGTTGGAGAAAGCCTTTCAAAAACCAGGAAATAATTACTTATCGATGCAAATAGTGGGATTGAATTTATTCCCTGTGTTCTTACATTACCCGCTTTTATTTCGAGGTATACGCTCCAATTATCAATATTATTATCCTGGGTACTTGCACTCTCAATACAAACCCCTAATCCATCCTGATCAGTTGTAGCAAAATTGCCAGAGGCATCGTAACATAAAAAATCCTGTGTACCCCCGGTAAGTGCTAATAAAACCGCACCAACACCATGTCCAACCGGATTCGGTAATACCGTAAAATCAAATTCAGCTCTGAAATAATTATCCGAAACTGTATCATTTAATAACCTGTACAGGTAATCATAATTTCCACAAATTGCATGGATCCACTGGACCATACCTCCGGAAATAGATACATTTCCATTTCCAACAGATGTATATCCCTGATTGGAAGAAAAATCATCCTGGTGAATTATTCTTGTACATGTTTGGGAAGATGCCTGGCTAAACAGGCCTGAGAGCAGAATTACCAATAAACAATTTTGCATGGTCTTGGTAGTATGTGTATCAAACTTAACAAATAAATTTGATATAACCTATCCTCCAACCCGGCTGAATTGAGACTCTGCAATTCCTAAATCAGCACCTGGAACAATTTAGCCTTTTTCGTAAATCACCTGTGCGCCTTTAAAAAACAGGTAGAAACCACCAACCATAATCAGATGACTGAAATCAGTATGATTGATCCATCCGCCTGGTGAAATCCTGTATGAAAAGATGAGTCCTGCCAGGCAATGTACCAGTATCCCGGCAATTATATATCTGCTGCCAGCCATTTTATCGAATGAAAATTTTAAATGTATGCCCGGTAAAAGGATCCCAAGGTTGATCACACTGTTGTAAGTGACATACTTGATATCATTTTCATATATCAATAACATATTAAATACGATTACTCCCATGACGGCAACTGTTTGCAGTGCCAGTTTCATATTTTTTTGATTCAAATGTCTTATACCATCACTGAGTGGAAAATAGACAGATGTCACGCCCAACATTCTTGCAATTAATTGGAGATTATTATTTTTATCAATATAAAATCCATGACCCATAGCTCCTACCAGGAAAGCAATGGCGATGATCAAAAAGAAAACCGACCAGCTGTTGATTTTTTTTTGTCGCAAAATGATCCCAAAATAAAGGCAAAGGCAACATATAAAAACATTGATCAAAACCGTTATAGGTTCCCGAAGGGTAAAATCAGAAAATCCGGGAAGAATCGATGTCATAACGCCATCGCAAACATAAGGCTATAACTTTAACTTTTCCAGAGAAAATTGATAAACGTCGTATCTTTACAATAATAATTTCAAATTATGCCCATAAACCAACAGGAAGTTCAACAAATAAGCCACCTGGAACTAATCGCCCGGCAGGTGGTGGAAGGTTTCATTACCGGGCTACATAAAAGTCCCTTTCACGGTTTTTCGGTTGAATTTGCAGAGCACAGGTTATATAATACCGGTGAATCGACACGCCATATCGACTGGAAACTTTATGGCAGATCCGACAAGTTATTTATCAAAAAATACGAGGAAGAAACCAACTTGCGATGCCAGATTATTCTGGATAATTCGTCAAGCATGCATTTTCCGGGTAAAGATCTGCTTGAAAAGGGAGTCATGAACAAAATCACTTTTTCAGCACATTGCACAGCTGCCATTATGAACCTGCTTAAAATGCAGCGTGATGCTGTTGGGCTGAGCATTTTTTCAGACCGGCTTGAAGAAAATACACCGGTCCGTTCAAGTACACTACACCAGAAGTTGTTGTTCATGAAGCTTGAAGATGCAATGAATTCCGGGGGACAGGATGTTAAAAAGCAAACGGCCGCAGCAGAAGCGCTTCACCAGGTTGCTGAAACCATTCACAAACGTTCGCTGGTAATTATATTCAGTGATATGATGGATAATACAACCAGCACGAATGATCTTTTCAATGCGCTGCAGCATCTGAAATATAACAAGCATGAAGTAATTTTATTCCATGTAACCGATAAAAAGCTGGAACAGGATTTTAAATTTGATAACCGGCCTTACCAGTTCATCGATGTGGAAACCGGTGAAAAAGTTAAAGTGCATTCAAACCAGGTACGTGAAATTTATCTCGAAAAGATGAATAAGTTCCATCATGATCTGAAGATCCGGTGCGCGCAGTATAAGATCGACTTTATTGAAGCCGACATCCATGAAGGTTACCGCCAGGTGCTGATGCCGTATCTGATTAAACGGCAGAAAATGAATTGAAATTTGGGCAGGGGATTACAGATGTCAAATCGGAAGAGCAATGGATATGATTACAGATGGAGAGTGCCCCTGCATTTAAATCTGATGAAATGAATTATCAATCCTGTTCAATGGCCATTTTTCCGCAATAGCTTTTCTCTCCGCACGATATTTTTACAAAATAAATACCGCTGGCGGTTATTATCAGATTTACTTCCTTTACTGATTCATTAATAAGATTTTCTTTATAAATTAATTCTCCAAAACAGTTATAAATAACTAATTCTCCTTTATCAATCAACTGACCGAACACGATATTAAATTTTCCGTTTGATGGGTTGGGAGAAATTTTAAAAGGGTTTTCTGTTTCTGATTCATTCTCCGGTATTCCTGTTACAATATGACCTAAACTGTCGGTAATTATCAAGCGCATATTGGCAGGAATTAAAAAATTCGGGGGGTATTCTCTGGTACAGTATAGAACAAATCCATTATTGAGAGTTTGTTGAAAGTTACGCACCGGCATATAAATAGTAGCATCCTGAAAAACGGAACCCCATCCTGGCACAGTAATTCCAGTTGAATCGCATTTACGCAGCCTCATATCCAGGAAATAAGTTCCCCAAAAGTCCTGAAATACATGACTGCCGGAATAAACAAATCCCCCATCTGACGTTTCTAACACATGTATAACCTCATCTTCTCCCAATGAAAATTGATCGATGTTTGTCCACAAAGTATCGCCAGTTGAATTGGTACGAATCAGATATGCGAACGGGAAAATGGTTCCGATCAGGCCGCTATCATAGGCCCCGCCAATTATAAACCCACCATCAGAACAATTATTAATAGTAATTCCTGTATCATCAGGATTGGGGCCGCCATATGATTTTGCCCATAATGAATCGCCTGAAGAATTTGTTTTAAGTAATACAAAACTTCCAAGAGTTTGAAGTGTGTCTCCAATAATCGCGAAACCGCTGTCAGGAGTTTGAACAAACTGGGAAGGAGTTAATAATGTTTCATAATTTTTACTCCATAATACATTTCCGGATGGATCAATTTTTACAATTCCTTTATTTGTGAGAATCGCATAATTATGGTCAAATGTTTCTGTTATTTCCAAACCGCTTCCATAAACCGAACTCAATGTATCATAAGATAACTGGGTACCACTGGAATCAATTTTTAATATAAAAGCCTGAGCCCAGGAAACGCTTCCTGCAATTACATAAGCATTGCTGTTTTGTTTGTAAACACTAAATCCGAACTCATGAATGTTAGGATCACCATAGTAATTTTGCCAGATTATATTTCCTGAATTATCAGCTTTGGAAATGACGATATCATAACCATTGCTTACATCGTTGGCTGTTCCGACAAGAAGATAACTGGCATCACTGATTACAGAAACAGAAGTACCGTAATTAAAAAGGGGCTGACTATAGGTAGTATCTAATACCGGAGCCTGTCCAAAAATTATTTGAGCATAAGTGATAGCGGTAATTAAAAATAGGTACTTTACCCTCATTATGAAGTTTTATCTCTAATGCCTGCGGGCAATTAAAGATAAGAAACTCCTGGCAATTAGCAAAATCATGCATTTCCGCAATTCCAGGCCCGCCATGAATAAACAGTAAAATGGGATTTGTAATATTTTTCCTCCGGATTAGAAAAGTCTGTTCAAAATTTCCAAGACTTATGATTCTGAATTCTGAATTGAGTTAATCTGCTTTGTTATGCGTTCGTGCTACTATTCACTATTCTAAATGATATTCTTTCTTCAGCAAATCAATCAGGTTTACTCCATACTCTTTCTGCTCCCGCATGAGATGCGCGTACGCTTCCACTGCTGATGCATACACAGCAGCATTGCTGAAAATAGTTTTTAATTTCTCAGGGTCATTAACGACTATAAGTTGTGTGGTTTTTTTGTAATGAAAAAGGAAGAAGTTGCCTGTAACAGTATAACCTGTCACAGAGGTGTCGCGCATAAAAGATAAGTCCACCACTTTTCTAAAATCCATAAAAAACTCCTTAAAAAGAAAGTAGATGTCCGCTTCCTGTCCGGCAGTTATCTTGTTTTTTAATTCGTATCCGAAAATACCATCAATGATTTTTTGATTACCTATTAATCGCAACATGCCTGAAGATTTTAATTGCTGCATAGCGGCATCGTTAGTTTTAAAAAACCAGTTTTGACAAAAACCGCTGCCATACTCATTAAACTTCTGTTTATTTTCTTCCGTGGTGAGGTCGGCATCCTTTAATTGAATCAAACTATCGAGATAAGTTGCCACCATCATGTTTGAATGAATCATAGTATTGAGCAGTAGAGTATCATTCTCCAGGCATCGTATTAAGCTTGCAATACTTTGTTTCTCTTTCTCATTATTTACCCGGTGTTCCCTGTAACTTTCTGCAAAAAAACCCATAGTTACAGCTAAGAATATCATAAGGAACTCAAGAAAATATTCATTCCATTTTTTCTTTTTATGATGCAGGGCAGGTCGATGATGCACTTCCATATTTTCTGTTTCTGGGTTTGGTGGAGTTGTATCCCCGGTAGTAGAAATAGTTTGGCCAGGAATATTTTCCGGGTTATTTAATGTTTCATCATTCGCATTGTGGGCCATTTATATATAATATTCGTTGTTCAAAGTGTTAAAGTGTTGGCAAGCATGATGCATAACGTTCCGCCAGTTGCCGCAGGGCGGGTTCGGAGCACGAAAGTTACAGATTTCTCCTTTACGCTCTAAACGGAGCTAAAAACACATTCACAACCTCAAATCACATCAGCCTTGCGGTAACGGGCTGTTAGCGGAATATCCACACCTCGCACACGAATTTTCACCATTTTATTCTTTCACAATTTTCTTTACTGTTCTTTCTCCACCACTAATCACATCAAGCAAATAAATTCCTTTTGAAAGAAAACTTAAGTCAATTGTTTTTGTGTAATTGCTACTTAGATTGTTTTCTTGTTTGCTGAATATTGTTTGCCCTAAAACATTTTTAATTACAAATGTTGCTTGTTTTAAATTTTGTTTTTGTATTACAATTGAAATTTGAGAATAAAAAGGATTTGGATAAACTAAAACATTAGAATTTATAATTGCATCATTTAATCCTGAGGCTATTGTTGAATCACAAAATTTAATCAACCAATAATCAGCCCAATTAAGAGTGACATCCCAATTTGTTTGTGTTTTCTCACCACCAATACCAGCTGATGTATAATTTGCAAATACATAACATCCATTTACTGATTCAACACCAAAACTGGATTCATCATGAGAGTTTGTGAGAATTGTTTTATCCCACGTTTTATTTCCTACACTATCAATCTTCACTATCCACATTTGTTCAGCTCCAAGATTATTTTCAGTTTTATCCCCACCAATTTGTGAATATGACGTTCCGCATATTAAATAAGAGTTGTCAGAGGTAAGGAAGATACTGCCCATTTCATCTTCATGATAAGTCCCTCCAAACCGCCAATCCCATTGCTTTATACCAAGCGAATCAATTTTTACAATCCAGTAGTCAGAACCCCCTTGTGAAGCTTGTGTTTTATCTCCGCTAATGTCGGAAAAAGAATATCCACCTAAAATATATCCTCCATCATAATTTAAACTAAAACTATATAATTCATCTTCTTCGGTTCCACCAAATCGCTTATCCCACTGCTTATTACCTAGTGAATCTACTTTTACAATCCAATAGTCTTGTGTAAATATTGTATCACCCCAATTATTTTGAGATTTATCTCCACCAATATCGGAATAAGAGTTACCGCATAGTAAATATCCTTTATCTGTAGTTTGCTTAATTGATGCAAGGAGGTCGACCCAAGTTCCACCAAATCTCTTATCCCATTGTTTATTACCAAGAGAATCTATTTTTATGATCCAATAATCGTCCGCAAATAAAATTGGATCCCAACAATTTTGCGTTTTATCTCCGCTGATATCCGACTCTGATGAACCTCCAAGAATATACCCTCCATCAGACGTCTCTTCAATAGATGAAAACAATTCAGCACTAGTTCCTCCGAAACGTTTGTCCCATTGTTTATTACCAAGAGAATCCATTTTAACAACCCAATAGTCACTTGTATTAAACCCCCAATTATTTTGTGTTTTGTCTCCGCTGCTATCTGAATAAGAAGTTCCCCCGAGTATATAACCATTATCTCTTGTTTGATAGACTGTAGGGCTAAGATCATGATCTATTCCTCCAAATCGTTTGTCCCATTCTTTAATTCCTGAGGAATTAAGTTTAACAACCCAATAATCAGATGTATCATTACTCCATCCATTCTGTGTCTTATCTCCACTAATATCAGAGCGAGACCAACCTCCCAACATAAATCCTCCATCAGATGTCTGGATAAAACTTGTTAATACTTCATTACGTGTTCCACCAAATCTATAATCCCATTGTTTCACCAAAGGATTTTGAGCTTGAAGCAAATTGACAACTAAAAATAAAATTACTGTAAATGGTTGTTTCTTCATTGCTGTTTGAATTTGAACTAAAGTTTGTTCGAAGACATAATGGGTTTCCGCTAACTCACTTATAGCCGCTATACTATAGCGCCAATACATCTAATTTGGCGGGATTGACGAAGTAAATAGTCTATATAAAAATACAAAAAATCCTGATTCTATTTTCGTTTAATAACGACTGTCAATCATGAATCAACCGGAACAACCTGTTCCACCGGATCTTATTAAAGAAGTTTCCATTCGCATTCCACGACATCCAGATAAATACTGCTTTTCCTACAACATGATCTTCGGGAACAAAACCCCAGAAACGACCGTCAAGGGAATTATGACGATTATCTCCCATCATGAAATAATAATCCATTTTAAAAGTGTACGTGGTTGCAGGGGATCCGTTAAGAAGAACCTTACCATTAGATTCGGTGAGTGTATTGCCTTCGTATTTCGTGATGCAGCGTTTATACAACGCAATATTATTTGCATTCAGCGTAATTACATATCCAGCCCTGGGAACATAGAGCGGTCCGAAAAAATCCACATTCCACGGAAAATTCGGATCATGGGGATAGATATAATCTTCATAAACTCCCGAAGGTGCAGTAAGTTTTTTCACTGATTTCACATGAGGCAGCTTTGCAATTTCAGTTGCTGCTTCGCTGGTCATAAACAAACGGAAATCACCTTCTGTCATGCCGGGACCACCTTCGGTAATATCCAGTTTTTCCAGTGTACGCTGGTTAAAACCGGAACCGTTGGTACTGACATCATAGATGAGTTGTCCTTTTTCAGGAAATGTTGTTGATTTTCCATTTATGACAACTCCCCCACCAACTACAGAAATTGTATCACCGGGAATGGCTACGCATCGTTTGATATAATGGGTTTGTTTATCTACCGGACGTTCATCTTCCATCGGGTAATTGAAAACAACAATGTCGTTGTTTTTGATTTTTGAAAATCCCGGCAACCGGTAATATGGAAGCTTTATGGCTTCAGAGTACGACTTCCCTCCTATCAAAGGTAACTCCTGGTGTGCGAAAGGAAACGATAACGGTGTCATGGGTGTTCGTGCACCATAATTCACCTTACTTACGAAAAGAAAATCACCAACGAGCAGACTTTTTTCCATCGAAGGAGTCGGAATGGTGAAAGCTTCAATCAGGAAAGTCCTGATAATTGTAGCAGCGATAACTGCGAAGATCAGGGCATCTACCCATTCACGTGTTTTGCTTTTACGGCCATCACTTTTCCAGAATTTCCAATTCATAAAGGGTTGCGTTATTTTAGTTGTGGTATGATTGATTTAATTAATCCGGTGAATTGAGCAGATCCTGCATCGAAAAAAAACCTTTCCGTGTGGATATCCATTGAGCAGCAAGCAAGGCACCCTGCACAAAACCCGAACGGTTCAGCGCTTCATGACGAAGTTCAAGTATATCTGCAGCCGAAGTATAACGTATAGTATGTATGCCGGTAACATCACCTGTGCGATTCGAATGAATGGCAAGCAGATCTTCCGGAATATTTTTATCAGGATCGAGTATCCATTTCTTTTTCCTTACAAACTCATCCAGGATATCATTTGCAATTGTAATGGCAGTGCCGCTGGGAGCATCCAGTTTGCGGGTATGGTGAACTTCTTCTATGCTAACGTCGTATGCCTGTTGGGAGTTCATGATTTTTGCAAGCTTCCTGTTTAATTCAAACAAGATGTTTACCCCTATACTAAAATTGGAAGCATAAATCATGGAATGGCCACCTTGCTCACAACGTTGTTTGACTTCAGGCAGCTCATCGTACCAACCTGTTGTACCCACCACAACCGGTATACCTGCTTCAAAGCATTTATAAACATTGTATACAACTGTGGCAGGTGTGCTGAATTCAATTACTACATCAGGTTTAATTTCAACCAGGTCATTAATGGCGTTTGCGTTTACCGAGCTGATCCGCATTACAATTTCATGCTGCTTTTCCACTGCAGCCCGCTCCAGCTCTTTTCCCATCTTTCCATAACCGGTGAGTGCAATGCGCATGGGCAAATTCAAAATTGAATATTAAGGCCCAGGGTCGGTCCCTTTGCGATTCCGTTATAACCGGG
>JANWID010000042.1 GCA_025450095.1 Bacteroidia bacterium
CAGGTGCTGATACAGGTGCCAGGGTAGTAAGATCCCAACCAACACCAAGAGTAGGTACGGCTCCACAAAGCCAGTCAGCGCCGGTCTGTGCGTAATCAGTTACCGTATAACAAAAAGTAACCACGGTTCCGGGATAATAAGTGCCATTGGCTGACGGCGGGGGCGTTGATGTTAGGTTTTCAGAGCCTACACATGCCTGACCAATAGCCCCGGTGTGAAAAGTGATCCATAATAAGCTTACAAGTAATAGTTTTTTCATACAGTGTGCAGGTTTGGGTAAATCAAAGTAAACAAATAAAATCTAATTATAAAAGCAATTTATAATCAGGACGAAAAAATAATAAGTTCAGTTGCCTGTACTACTTATGAACTCTAAAAAATGATAGATTAAATTTTACTGAAATCCTGGTTCAGTTATGATTTTACCAGGCCATAATAAACTTCCAGACGATGTTTCACAAGCCTGTCATTATAGTGGTGTGAATGTACCGGTTTATTAGTTAATTCAAGACCTTCGTCATTGATGAGGGTTGCCAGCAACTCATACCTTTGACGGAGTTCATCGAGCAACGATAGCTCGAAAAAAGATAATTCCGATATACTTTTATTATTCATGGGGGGAATGAATAATGTAATAATAATTAAAGGTACTAATAAAAAGACCGAAAAGGTGTTTTTATGACTTTTATACTGAAATAACTTCAGATTATTATTTCAGGTCCTCAAAATTCAAATCGGAAAAACCGCTGGTTTCTCCATTTGTGTTGTGATCAATATTGTGGTTATTCTGGGGAATTTCAGCAACCGGCTGATTAAGGCGGATATGATCAATTGCTTCCTTGAGTCCTTCAGTAAATTTTTCAAAGTCTTCCTTATAAAGAAAGATCTTATGCTTTTCGAAAAACGGACGGTCAGAACCTTCGTTGAACCTTTTCTTGCTCTCAGTAATGGTCAGATAATAGTCATTGGAACGGGTTGACCGTACATCGAAAAAATACGTTCTTTTACCTGCCCGAACGGCTTTTGCAAAAATATCACCCTGTTGGTCGTTGTTGTCAAACTCAGCCATTTGTATCTGTTTTGATGACAAAAATAAAAAAATAATCGTTCCACCAACAAGCTTAAAATAATGAAACCGGCTGCCGGTCAGGGATAAACCTCCTTTTCCAGCGATTGTTTCACATGCATTTGATAATACAGACCTTTCCGGTTGATCAATACAGCATGACTACCTTCTTCAGCTATAGCTCCATTTTCAAGTACCAGGATATGACCGGTATTCCTTACTGAAGATATCCGGTGACTAATGATAATAGTTGTGGTTTGCTTCATAACCCGGTTAAGATTCGACAAAATTTCTTCCTCAGTCCGGGTATCAACTGCTGAAAGACAGTCGTCGAAAATCAGGAGGCGTGGCTTTCTCACCACTGCCCGGGCAATGGAAATACGTTGCTTCTGTCCACCCGAAAGTGTAATGCCCCTCTCACCCACTTTGGTTCTGAAATCCTCTGGAAATTCCAGTATATTTTTAAGAACAGCAGCATCTGAAGCAGCTTGCCGTATACGCCCGCTTCGTTCATGGTCCGAAAGCTCGTTATTTAAACCAAAGGCGATATTATTTTCTATGGTATCACTGAACAGAAATACATCCTGGGCAACATATCCTACATGCGAACGGTACCATCCCAGATCGAGATTCATTAAATCATGCCCGTCGATCAGGATTTTCCCGGATCCCGGATCAAGCAACCTAAGGAGCAAATTTGAAATGGTAGATTTACCGGATCCTGTCCGGCCAATAATTCCAAGCGAGGAACCTGGTTCGATGCGGAAGACCAGGTTGCTCACGGCTCTGATACCGCTATTTGGATAGGAGTAGGAAACATCCCGGAATTCGATTCCACCATTTAATGATCCGGGCTTAAGTGGACCTGAACTGATCGCAGGTTTAGTGTGGAGAAATTCATTGATTCGTTGCTGAGAAGCAGCTGCCCTTTGTATCAGGGTTACCACCCAGCCCAATGACGCAACTGGCCAGGTTAGCATATTCACATAGATTACAAATTCTGCGATATTTCCGATGGTAATTGAACCATCCATAACTTTAAGACCACCTATGAAAATTGTCAGGATCGTGCTGCAGCCAACCAGTATCAGTAAGGCAGGGTGAAATAGTGCATTTACCTTTACGAGATCCATTGAAACTTTTTTGTACTGGTCTGCCTGATCACGAAAACGTTCATGATTATAGGATTCACGAACGAATGATTTCAGTACCCGGATTCCTGAGAAAGCTTCCTGAACAAATGTGGACAGATCGGAAAGCGAAGCCTGCACCCGTTCACTTTTCCTGTTTATTATATCATGAACAAAATAGATAATTGCAGTCAGTAGCGGTAAAGGTAGCAAGGTGTACAATGCAAGTTCTGTGTTAACCTGGAACATGGCGTAAATAACGAGGATGAACATTACTGCCAGGTTAACGGTATACATAATAGCTGGACCTACATACATCCTCACCCGGCTCACATCTTCACTGATCCTGTTCATCAGGTCACCGGTATTTCCAGTGGAATAAAAATTATAATCGAGTGCCTGGTAATGACGGTAAATATCATTCTTCATATCATATTCAATGTACCGGGAAACTACAATTATGGTTTGTCGCATGAAAAACATAAAAACACCTTTCAGTAATGCCATAGATAAAACCAGCAACACGAAAACCAGAAGGTTTCCTGAGATAATGTTATAAAATTCGTGGTTGCTCCGGAACCCTTTAGTTAACCTGTAAAGGCTGATGAGTTCGCCGGTTTCATCGAGTGCCCAACGGATGAGCCTTGCTGGTATGATACCGAAAAGGTTTGAAATAGCTACGAACAAAATTCCAGCTGCCATTCTTCCCCTGTACCGGAAAAAGTACTTGTTGAGTGAACTGAGCGAATTCATTTCAGCAACGAATAAGGTTTATTTCTTAATTTGGTAACCGGTGCGGAAAATACTTTTAAGATTATCGGCATTCCGGTTTTAAAAATTCAAAGTTGATGAAAAAACTGATAATGTTCCCGGTGATCCTTTTTATGGTCGCTTGCAGTCACCTGGATGAACTTCAGAAAGCCCGTGAAAATCCTTCAGGAACTGAAAAGCTTACTATCACATACAGTGGCCTCATCGAAGTTCCACCGGAAATTGCCGGGATGATAAACCTGAAAAAGCTTGTACTCTTCAAAAATAAAATAGATTCCGTTCCTGATTTTATCGGTAATCTCACAAAGCTTGAAGAATTTTCACTGCAATCGAACCGGCTTGTCTATGTTTCTCCGGCTATTGGGGAGTTATCTATGCTGAAAAAGCTGGATTTCCGGTTTAACCGGTTAATACGGTTACCGGAAGAAACCGCACAGCTAAACCACCTCGAAGAACTCGATCTCCGTAATAATCTCCTTGAATCACTTCCAACCGGAATCGGCAACCTGGCCAACCTGGAACATCTTTTCCTGAATGATAATCATCTTAAAAGTTTGCCGGAATCGATTGGGAATTTCCAGAAGTTAAAGCTGCTTTACATTGGCAGGAATTATATTGAAGGACCCATCCCTCCCGCAATCGGAAAACTGGAAACACTCATCGAACTGGATATTGCAGGGTGTTGCGACGACAACCACATCCCGTCCGAATTTTCGAACCTGCGAAACCTTGAAGTTTTATATGTTAGCAGCTACCAGATACTGCCGTATGAAATCGGAAAAGGAAATCCGAGGCTGAAGATCATTGTGAAATAATCAGGAAGTCGTTGACTTATATTTTACAAACATATTGATCCATCCCAGGCGTGACCAACGGAAAGTAAGCGGTGTAAGCGCAAGACCTGCTAGTATACTTAAAAGCACCATCCACCATATATTCATAGCCGGGAACAGGACATTACAGATTAACCACACAGCTATCATTACCACAACATTAATAGCATAGCTTACGTACATGGCTCCGAAATAATAACCTGGCTCGGGTTCGAATGATTCATCACATACAGGACAGCGCTGGTTCATTTTCATAAAGTTTTTCAGGTCGTAAGCCTTTCCGCTGACAAAAAAATCACCTTCCTGGCATTTTGGACATTTGTTAGAAAGAATGCTGTATATGTGAGAACCTTTTTTCATATGTGATCAGAATTCAGGGGGCAAAAGTACAAAGGTTTGATGTGTAGATACCTGATCTGGCTCATGGTATTGATACATTGAAGTGATGCCATTAAAAATGAATATGTTAAACCTATAAGAAATTAGTCTTGGACACTGCTATTTTTATTAACATAGCAGTGCTGTTAAGTTAACATGATTTACATTTGCGCCCCTTGATAATTCGAAGATTATGGCAATTCCACTATTAAAATATTTCATCCCTCAGGACCGTTTGTTTTTCCCCCTGTTCGACAAAGCGGCCGCCAATCTTCAGGTTGGAGGCAAAGCCATATACCAACTTGTAACAACTTTAAACCCTGAGGAACGTGTCAAATGGTTTCGTGAAATTGAGCGGATTGAACACGTGGGTGACGAAATAACTCATGAAATTTTCAAGGAGCTAGCCAAGAATTTCATAACACCTTATGATCGTGAAGATATTCACCGCCTGGTTTCAGCGATTGATGATGTTCTGGACTATATTCATGGTTCCTCAAAAAGGATTGAGTTGTATAAGCTAAACATCATTTCAAACGATATTGTGAAGCTTTCGGAACTGATCCAGACTGGCACGGAAGAGTTACGGAGAGCAATCTTCGAGCTTAAAAACATGAGGAAAATGCGGGATATTACCGATTCCCTGGTTCGTATAAACACTATCGAGAATCATGCGGATGACATTTTTGATAATGCTGTTGCCCGCCTGTTCGAAAATGAAACTGACGCTATCCAGATCATCAAAAACAAGGAGATCTTATCCGCCCTTGAAACAGCTACTGATAAATGTGAAGATGCTGCTAATGTCATCGAATCCATTATTGTAAAAATGGCCTGACAGACGGAACCTATATGGAAACTTTATTACCGGTTGTTATTATCCTGGCATTGGTTTTTGATTTTATTAATGGATTTCACGACGCCGCAAATTCAATTGCTACTGTAGTTTCCACAAAAGTGTTATCGCCGCTTACAGCCGTTCTGTGGGCTGCCATGTTTAACTTTCTTGCTTATTGGATATTTGAGCTGAAAGTCGCTGATACTGTTTCCAAAACCGTACATGCTGAAAACATTACGCTCATGGTTGTGATCGCGGGATTGATTGCTGCCATAATCTGGAACCTGTTTACCTGGTGGTTGGGAATTCCCTCCAGTTCATCACATACTCTTATTGGTGGTTTTGCCGGAGCCGGAGTGGCGCATGCGGGAAGTTTTGGAGCGTTGCATATGGAGAAGATTCTTCCTACGGTTTATTTCATTGTGCTTGCTCCACTGATGGGTCTCTTTCTTTCCTACCTGGTTGCAGCTCTTACTATGCAATTAAGCAGGAATTCAAAACCCTCCAAAATTGATAGTTCATTCCGAAAACTGCAACTCTTATCATCTGCATTTTACAGTCTTGGACACGGCGGTAATGATGCCCAAAAAGTAATCGGTATCATAGCCGCGGCAATGCTCAGCCAGGGCATGATCGCAGATATTCATCATATTCCGCAATGGGTACCGCTCGCCTGTTATTCAGCTATTGCAGGAGGTACCTTGTTCGGAGGATGGAAGATTGTAAAAACTATGGGACAAAAAGTAACCAAGCTTACTCCTTTCGAAGGATTCAGTGCGGAAACTGCCGGTGCCATTACCCTTTTTCTCACCCAGTACTATAAAATTCCAGTCTCCACCACGCATACCATTACAGGTTCTATTATCGGGGTGGGTCTTACTAAACGTATATCCGCAGTACGTTGGGGAGTTACAATCAAACTTATCTGGGCCTGGGTTCTCACTATCCCGATTTCAGGATTGCTTGCGGCTGGAATCCTCAGCCTGATTGAAGCTTTTGGTGGCTGAAAAAGCACTGGAAATTTCCCGGTAATCCAGTGTATTTCGTCAATTTTACCTGCCTTTCACTTTCCTAAAAAAACTGTACCTTTGCACTTTCCCGAATCCACTATTAACCCTCTAATTAATTACTAATCAAAGATTTAAATGATCGAAGTAAAAGAGTTAAAAGAAACAGTTGCAAAAAGCAGTTCCCTTTTTGAATACATGTCATCGTTCGGCCATGAACAAGTTGTTTACTGCCATGACCAGGAGACAGGATTACGGGCAATAATTGCGATTCACAACACGGTTTTAGGTCCCGCATTAGGTGGCACCCGGATGTGGAAGTACGACAATGAAATGGATGCCTTACGCGATGTGTTACGATTATCGAGGGGAATGTCGTTTAAAGCATCTATCAGCGGATTGAATCTTGGAGGCGGAAAAGCTGTGATCATCGGGGATTCGAAGAAGGATAAATCTGAAGCCTTATTCAGGAGATTCGGAAAGTTTGTAAATAGTCTCAGCGGAAAATATATTACTGCTGAAGATGTAGGAACCAACACCAAGGATATGGAATATATCAAAATGGAGACTGATCATGTTACTGGTCTTCCGGAATCCATGGGTGGTGGCGGAGATCCTTCTCCTGTTACAGCTTACGGTGTTTACCTTTCTATGAAAGCTTCTGATAAAGAAAAATGGGGGAATGATAGTTTATCAGGAAAAAAGGTAGTGGTACAAGGCATTGGTAATGTGGGCGAAAATCTA
>JANWID010000043.1 GCA_025450095.1 Bacteroidia bacterium
AAGTTTAATTGCCACTGCAATTATTGTCATATTGTTTGGGGTATTGTAAGATTGTTGTTGATACAAAGTAACACAGTTTAAATTTTAAAAAAGTTTCATGCGAATCACTTCACCCTTTCTTATCAATAGTAATGAATAAATAGTCGCCTAAGTCATTTTCATATTTAGTTTTTATATTTTCAAAGGCTCCTGTGTCAATGTCGTTCCTGAGTGTTGTTAATCCTTGTTTTACTTCTTCAATGTTTGTTAATGATGAGAATGAAGAAATTCCGTTCCGAATTTGT
Organism: Bacteroidia bacterium; assembly: GCA_025450095.1. The sequence continues at coordinate 285 of JANWID010000043.1, forward strand.
TCATCAAAATAACATTCGGGTCTGTTTTTCCCGACATATAAAAAACAGTCCTGAAGGTCGTCTTTGATAAAGTACTTCTCAACATCGCTAATTATAAGTCCTGCTTCTTCTGTTGCTTTTCGTATGTCGTCAGTCGAAGGCATTTGAATAATTGAAGAATGAAGCATTTTAGGGAAATAATGATTGAGCCAATATCCTTTCATTTGTTCTGGGGTGGATGTGAATAACACAAGTTTTCCATTGTCCGACAGTACTCTGTTAATTTCAATAAAAGCTTTTTTGATGTTCGTCCAATGATGAATTGTAAGTGTCGCAATAATTCCGTCAAATACTGTATCGTCAGCAGGTATTTGCTCCGCAGTTCCTTTCAGCCAATTCACATTTTGATTCCGTGCCTTTGCTTCTTTAAGCATTTTTTCCGATGGTTCAACTCCAATAAATTTAAATCCTTTGTCAGATAAAGCACTGGTATAGTTTCCTGTTCCACATCCGATGTCAAGATAAAGTTTGTCATTTTGTGGTCTTAACAGAAAAAGAAGTCTAGCCGTTAAATAAGGATCAGCATGTCTTGTAGAATTATATCCTCTTCCTATGTTGTCATATTTTACATTCATTGAGGTTTCTATTTAAGCTAGCATTTAACGGTTTGCTGATTTGCGGTGAGCTGGCAGCTTTAGCCGGGTCATCCACGATATTATAAACCCCTACTTATCCGATCTGCTACACATGTTGTGCTTTTGCCTGCACAAAATACATATCAATCTCACCTTTATTCTTTGCCTGAATCTTTCCCCGATATATGCAGATGAATTTCTCTTGCACTAATTTATATGTACTTCCACTGATGTTAACTTTTCCTGCTTCACCAGAAGTTTCCATTCGCGATGCAATATTTACCGTATCGCCCCAAATATCGTAAGCGAATTTTTTCACGCCAACAATCCCGGCAACAACGGGGCCTGTGTGAATACCGATTCGAATTTCAAATGGCTCCCTGCCTTCAGCTTTTCTTTGCTGAAGATGCTCTTGCATGAATTGCTGAATCTCCATTGCTGCACTAACAACATCAACAGCATTTGTTTTATTTGCTATGGGCAAGCCACCTGCACACATGTAACTGTCGCCAATAGTTTTTATTTTTTCGATTCCATAATTGCTTACGATAACATCGAATGCTTTGAAACAGGTATGAATTTCTGCAACTAATTCGGATGGTGTCAATTTTTCTGAAATATGTGTAAAGTCTTTAAAGTCGGTGAACATGACGGTGACTTCATCAAACTGCTTTGCGGCAGCACTGCCTTTTGCTTTCAATTCCTCGGCAACTTCCTCAGGTAAAATGTTGAGCAATAAATCATCTGATTTTTTCTTTTCCGCAACTACTTCTGCCGTTCTTAGTACCACTGTATTTTCCAGTTTCACTTTTTCCATTTGCAAATTGCGTTCCCGCCATTTTACAAAAACCCGTAAAGTGAAAAGAAACAACAGCGCATACATTGTGTATGCCCACCATGTCCGCCACCAGGGCGGGAGCACGGTGAATGTGTATGTAACCGGATTGCTCCAGATCCCGGACGGGCTTTTGGCTCTTATCAGCAACTCATAGGTGCCTTCATATATATTACCAAAAGTAGCTGAAGTGATGTTTGCGGGAGTACTCCAGTTTTTGTCATAGCCTTCCAATTTGTATTGGTATTGAACGAGCGAAGGCTTATCCGGTTCAATGGCTGCAAATTCAAAAGTTATATCGTTGTGGCTGTGAGGAACTTTCAGATTTTGGGGAACCGGGTAAAACTTATTGACGGCATCAAATTCAATTCCCTTGTATTTTATTCGCATCTCCTCTCTTTCGGCATCGCTTAATGGTTTACCAAAAGTTGTTACCTCTTCGGTAACCGATGCAGGTACGGCAATATTTTCAAACTTAGATTTTGGTTCGGGATCATTTTTTTCAGTATTCAGTAAATCATGCCAGCAAACCAATTCATTATTAATTTTAATGGATAATATATTTAATTCGGGAGGTTTATTATTTTTATATAAAGATGAATAATCAAAACGCATCAAACCGCTTTTTTCTGATCCCGACGCAATCCATAATATTCCTTTGCTGTCCTCGAATATTGCATGCTGTCCCCTGTTTACATCCATCACCGGATAACCCGTTTTTGGATTATAAATTTCAAAAACAGGAGCGTAGTTTTTTAGTTCGTTGTTATTTAAATTATTCTGTGCTAAATATTTTTTATTTATAGATTGTTTGTTTGAATTATTTACCTCGTCTTCTGAATCGAATTTAAATCCCGTGAGCACCGCAATGCCATTATTGGTGCCCACAATAATATGCCCTTCTTTTGTCAGGGCAACCTGAGTCACTACATTATCCGGAAGGCCCTGTTCAGTTGTATATGTATAGAAGGATTTGCCGTCATATCTGCAGATTCCTCCACCATAAGTGCCCATCCAGAGATTTCCATTCTTATCTATAATGATTGCCCTGATATCATTGCCCGGAAGTGTTTGACTAATGGAATAATTGGTAAAAGATTTTCCATCGAAAATGCTGAGTCCACCGGCAGTTCCAAGTAAAAGTTTACCCTGTTTATCTTCAACAATACATGATACAAGGTCGCCTGGCAATCCCTGCTTTTTAGTAAAATTGGTAAACGACTTACCATCAAATTTACTTAAACCATTTTCAGTTCCGATCCAAATATATCCTGCACTGTCCTGAATCATAAACCGGACTGAATTATCAACCAATCCATTTAATTCGGTATAAAAGGTGTAGGCGTTGTTTTCAAATTTCATCATCCCGTCACCAAAACCGGAACCCAGCCAAATAATCCCTGTTCTATCCTGGAAAGCGCTCCATATATCCGCACTGAGCCCGTAGTTTGTAAAGTAATCCCCGTCAAAGCGGGTAATGCCTTCCTTTGCAATCCACAGGTCGCCATTATTATCTTCAAATATGTTTCTTAGGTGTGTGCTTGTTAATTGTTGAAATGCTGGGCCTGAATATTTGATCACCCCATTTGCAGCTGTATTAAACCATAGATTTCCTGATTGATCCTCTGCGGTGGGTCTGCCACCTTCGAAATCATAAAATTTCTTTAAAGAATCCGGTGAGTTATTGTCATAAATCCAATTACCCAACCATAACCTGCCGAGCAGATCTTTGTAAATAGTACGCGAATATGAATTCTCAGGAAAGGGATAAGCGATAGGAGTTGTTCCCTTTCCGAATGGCTGGCGGTTATCATACTTTAAATAACCGGAGGGAACGGAGGCCCAAATACTTCCTTTATTGTCTATGCAAAGGTCTAAGACTGTTTCTTTGTTTGAACCAAAAGGGGTAAATCTTTTGCCGTCATATGTAAACAATCCATTATCCGTGCCCACCCATAAATTTCCTCTGTCGTCTTCCTCAATGAGAGACGCTCTCGTAGTTGTAAGTCCATCAGATTCTGAATATTTGGTGATAGAATGATTTGCATACTTATAAAGTCCGGTCATATCAGCAATCCAAATGTTTCCGGCTCTATCCTCCTTAATCTCGGTTACATATTTAAAATCACCTACCGTTGTGAATGTGTGTCCATCAAATTTACTTGCCCCGCCTTCTGTTGCGAACCAGATATTGCCCTCTCTGTCTTCAATGATTCTGGTTATTTTATTGTCTACTAATCCGTGAGCAGTTGAATAATTAGTAAATGAGTGCCCATCGTATTTGCTCACTCCGTTCACAGATGTGCCAAACCAAAGGTTCCCCTTTTTATCAGACATGCCCATTGCCATTACATCAATTGCAAGGCCTTGCTCAGTCGTATATCTTGTCAACACGGGTGAAAGAGAGGCTTTTATTTTTTTGATGGGGCCTACACTCACCGATCGCTGCCCCGATTTTTCTTGTAGGGAAAATGAGATACGCTTATCGGTGACTTGAACGGTTTTAAGCGCAGGTGTATTTTTAAGGAGAATGGTTTCCGGTTGCAGACTGTCAGGAAGGTTGGCAAGGGTGGTTACCTGTACTGGTGCCGCATTTTGAGTTGCGGAAGTAACAGCTTCATTTTCCACTTTGTTAGTGCAAGAGAAAAGCAAGAGCAGTAAGAAGAGAAAAATATTCCTTGGCATTTAGAATTAAATTGTTAAGATAGATTTAATTGTCATGGTTTAAGTATATCCGATAACGGTTTCGAGCTTTGCGTTGGTGGGCTTTAGAAACCGCAAACTGTCTGCATGCACCAAAGTTTATTAATTGCTCAAATGTTTCTATTCGCACAATCTGCACACTAATGCAAAACCTGTGTTAGCGTTCGTATTTTATACTTTCAATTCCAGGGTCCATTCTGTGATACATTGATGATTGTATTTCCATTCAATCGAAAAAGTCCTCCTGATAATCCAAACCATATATTTCCCATTTTGTCTTCTAAAATATTTTGTATACCGTAACCGTAGGGCATCAAATCTGCTCTGTCTGTTTCACTGAATAAGGTAAAATCTTTTCCGTCAAAGCGATATACACCTAAACCATTTGCGCCAATCCAACTGTTTCCTTTATGATCTTCATTTATGGCATAAATGTCGTTTTTACTCAGGCCTTTTATTTCCGGGTATTGAATAATTGTTTTACCGTCAAACCGGCTTAGGCCAGCGTCTCCGGTTCGTTCTCCTTCATTGGGATTGTCTTTTTCCACCACTCTGGAACCGAACCAAATGTTTCCCTGCTTGTCTTCCTGAATAACCTGAACATTATTTGAAGTAAGACCATTTTTTTTTGTGTAGTGGACAAATGATTCACCATCATATTTACAAACGCCATAACCATCCCGGCCAATCCAAATATTACCTTGCTTATCTTCTATGATTTCAGTAACCCAGTCCA
>JANWID010000044.1 GCA_025450095.1 Bacteroidia bacterium
TATCACCGGGAATTTCAACCGGCAATATTACCATTAATCTCAAAGATCTTGGTGGAGTGGTATTGAATACAGCGACCATACCGGTAACTGCTTTTGCCGGATTGAATCCAGTGAATCTCGGATTTACTGTCAGCCCTGGCTCTTATCGTCTTGAGCTTGCAACTGGCAGTGTACCGTTATATCATAACTCTACCAATGCAGTCTATCCCTATTCTTCACCAGGTTGTCCACTCACCATTACAGGTGCTCTGAATCCTAATTTCAATGGCGCTGCACAACAATATTATTTCTTCTACAACTGGGAGGTGAATGCCGGTTGTGCATCCAACAGGGTTCCGGTTATTGCAGTTGTGAATCCACTACCGACCGCACCTACCATTTCACAAAACGGATCCGTACTGACTTCTTCCGCTCCGTCAAACAACCAGTGGTTTCTGAATGGCAGCCCGATCCCGGGTGCTACCGGAACCACTCATGATATGTCTGTGACCGGACCAGGAACCTATACCGTTACGTTTACCGATGCGAACGGATGTTCTTCCGAATCACTTCCTATAGTTTATGTCGGAATCCGTGAAGACCTGGTTGCTGCTGGAATCAGCGTATATCCCAACCCCGTTAAGGATGTGTTGGCTATAGAATTTAACAGCATCACAAATGATGCGGTGATCTCCATCTACAATTCCATTGGAGAATTGATGTTCAGTCAAAAAATCAGTGATCTGAAAACTGAGATCGGATTCCGGTTCCCGGCAGGAGTTTATTCTGTGGAGATTACAACCAACACCGCTAGTTATATAACCAGCGTTGTGAAGCTGTAACAAAATAGCGAATATTAATCCTCACAGGCAGGGCTAAAGCCCTTACTATCGTTTGCATATTCACCCCGGTCTTCAGACCGGGGTTTTTGGTCTGAAGACCATTAACCCAAGATTAATCGGCAATTAAAAGTTTCTGTACAACTGAATTATTATCGCTTTCCAGGTGAACTGCGTAAATACCTGACTGAAGATGAGTGACTGGAATTGAAATTTCATTTCCCCCTGCAGCGAATAATTTTTCGGGTGCAGCATGAACTATACGACCTGAAACATCAGTAAAATAAATGCGGTAGGTATCTTTTTGTTGTAGAGTAAAGTTAATCCTTACCTGATCAGTTGCAGGATTAGGATACAGACCAAACCCAGGAAGTGTGGGAGAAGATGAAATTCCCGATGCGATATTTTCAGAAACTTTTACACGTTGTGCATTGATCACTTCATTTCCTGTGTAGGAACCTGCTTCGTAATAGTTAACCGATGCAACAAGGTAAAGCCGGTCGAAATTATAATTGAATGGGAGAACGAATGGCACTGCCATAGTAAAAACATAAGGAACTCCTATTGCCGGAGATTGTCCGGAAGTGAGAACAGGAGTTGTTTGTGAAGTGCCAAATGCATTTCCTGAAAATGTTTCACGGAACACATAACGGTGAGGATATCCCGAAATCGTATCGTTAGCATAAGGATAACCGGGATAATGTTGCGCGACAAAATTCGCATCATAACATTTCTGCGCATAACCCGGATAACCATAACCAACAACGGAATCTTCAACTAAAAATAAATTTACACGATAATCACCGGGTGGAAGCGGATCTATAAATGTCGAGGTGACTGTAGAATACAATGCACCTATTCCAGGAAAATACTGACTTGAGATCTGAATATCAACGATGGGAGGCTCCTGCAAAGCATTCATCACAAGTGTATCATATCCTGAAGTGAAAGTGGATAGATAGGGAATTGAATCTATTGCCGGATAAACTGTTCTTTCCACCATAATAGCCGGCGCGAACGAACCCCAGGATGGTTTAAACGCATTCCATATGGCCAGTGTAGTTGGAGTTGACATGCTGTCGCGTCCGAAACCTTCATGTATAGTCACCAGGATGGAATTCGGCTGGGACTGGTGAAACTGGTTCAGCGTATAAGTCGCGGGAGGGCAGGCGCCGCATAACACTGTTGTAAATTCTTCCATCAATACTTTTTTGACGGGAGTTTGTGCCTGGGTTATAAAAGCGCAAATAAGTGCCGGAAGAAGTAACAGTTTTTTCATGCAAGGAGGTGTTGGATTCTATCAAATATAGAAATAAATCCGGAAATCTAAAGGGCCTGGGGAAAAGAATTGAATAACACTTAACATTTATTGATTATTGAATAAGGATTGGGGGAAATCAAGAATTAAAGAACCTTGAAAAAAGAATTGAATAACATATAACACTTATTGATTATTGAATAGGGATTGTTTGGAAACAGAAATTATTACTTATTCAATCTTCATTTCTTGTTAAATGTTATTCAATATATAAAAAAGGGGATGTAATCTCAACATCCCCCTTTACTTCGGTGTTAAATAAGGTTATTCCAGAATTCTTTGTTAAACTTAGTTTGCTTCGTTCCTTGGTTGTTAAAAAAACATCAAAGGATTCGCAGTTACGAAGGTTAACCAGGAATTCATTGTTAAACCGGATGTTTTTCGTCCCTGGTTTATTTTGGCTGATTCTGATTCTGGTCAAAATTAACCATCCACTGGATTCCGAATTTATCGGTTAGCATGCCGAAATAGGCGCCCCAGAAAGTTTTATCCATCGGCATAATCTTTTGTCCACCCGATACAAGACCATTGTAAAGCTTGTCGGCTTCTTCCTGGGTATCGGCGTTAACGGAAATTGAAAAATTACTACCTGGTTTTGCTGTCTGTCCGAATTCTTCAGAAGTGTCGCTTCCCATTAAAACGGTTTCTTTTCCGATTGGTAAGGATACATGCATGATTTTTTCACCATCAGCGCTGGAAACTTTCTTGTCGCCCATCGGAGGCATTTCTTTAAATCGTCCGAGGTATGTGAATTCACCACCAAATACTTTTTTGTAAAATTCAAAAGCGTCTTCGCAATCGCCGTTGAACGTGAGATAGGGATTTACTTGTGCCATGTTAATTTAATTTTAAGAGTTAGTAACTGGTTATCCTTTCAAAATTAAATAATTTTTTTGATAAAAAACAACAGTTGGTAGCCAGCAGTCGGCAGTAAGCAGTTGGCAGTCGGCAGTAAGCAGTTGGCAGTTGGCAGTAAGCAGTTGGCAGTCGGCAGCTGGCAGTCAGCAATCGGCAATCAGGTTTTTTTAGAATGTCGGCACACTTTCGTTTCCCTCTCCCGCCACATCATTTCGTTCTTTTTGATGCCGTTGGTGCGGGAGGCATTTTATTCAACAATTAATTTCTACCATACTATCGCCTCTACGAGGCTTAATTTTTTACATTTCGAATCAATTCTGTGTTTAACATAATGAAAGCTCCGTCGGAGTGGTAGTTTGGTAGAAAGAATAAAATAAAAATATGCCGCCCGCACCATTATCATGAAAAGAATCGCAATTTAATCGCGGGCGGAATTTGGAGGATGTTTACGCCGTATGCGGGGGCATGGCTAAAGCCGGATCAGAACATCACTTGTTACCCCCGCCTGAAGGCGGGGGTTATGAAATCGGAGATGGCATATTTCGGAATCGCGAAATTGCAATTACTGCAACATAATCTTCTGAGTTGCTAATTCCATATCAGCTGTCTGGATGCGGGCAAAGTAAAGTCCTGATGTGAGTGATTCGCGGTTCAGCAAATAACTGGTTCCATTGATGCCGGACTTCATTAACTGCACTCTTCCGGAAGCATCCATTATCGTCAAGGTTGCATTTCGCAATTCTTCCGGAAATGTAATCATGGTGTTATTCAATACCGGATTCGGTGAAATTTTGAAATTAAGCGCAGAGGTTTCTTCAACACCTACAGCAGTTACGGTATATGGATGCACAGATGCCTCTATGCCACCATATGCTCCCATATCATTCCATATCATTCCCATGCAAGGAAACAATGCATTCCCGGGGTTGGAAAAGTCTTCCCGGTCATTGTACATTGGGTCTGAATCGCCGGCATCGATGCAGGGAGAGCCAGGTAACAACATATAGCCGACGGATGCAAACATCGGATCCATGTCAATATTATCCGTACCGGCGTATCCACCCTGCACGTTGCTATAGTTAACGGAGGGATTCGAAGAAACCGCACGTATCTGAAGCGCCGGAAAATTATTATAGATAATATTATTTCTCAGGTCTATATCAGCTGCCATCCATGCCACTACTCCACCGCTGCCATTTGGCACAAAGGAAAGGTTATTTACAATGGTATTGTTGAATATCTGTTTCGGAAATCCGAACAGGTTACCGGTAATCCATATTCCGGACCCACCGAAATAATCTTCACCACCGGTATTGGAAACAACCAGGTTATTCCGGATGGTGCAACCGGTGTAGTTTAACACCACACCGGCACCATACCGTCCATGATTGAAGCGAATCACGTTGTTACATATAAGTGGATTTCCGTCTCCTGCTCTTATTCCTCCACCACCAGCGCTTTGCACACCGGAATTATCGGTTGCGTTGTTATCCGTGATCAGGTTAAACCGGATTGTGGGTGACGATAATTCAATTAATATTCCACCGCCTTCACGGTAAGTGCCTGCTCCATGTATATCCAGCCATTTGGTTCCTGTTCCCCCGGTGATAGTAAATCCCTGGAGAACAGCAGTTGAATCTTCGAACGAACTGAAAATAACGCAGCTTCCTGTATCCGGATCCGCAGGCATACTGCCGTTAATAATTGTGGAGGTGATGTAGGATGTATCTGCATTCATGTAAAACATGCTGGTCAGAAACAAATTCTTACCATTAAAATTTATGTTTTCATAATAGGTTCCGGGTGCAACAACAATAGTATCGCCGGAATTGGCATTGTTAATTGCTTCCTGGATAGTCGGAACAGTTGCTGGCACATTGATAATCGAAGCATGTACGCTCATGCTCACCATGCATAATAAGATGGCGGGAAGTAAATTTGTTTTCATGTTCGTAATATATTTAAGTGAATTAGGGCAGATTAAAATCCGGGAATTATCCTTTTCACATTCACTTCACACTTCCCGGAACGTTAGCAACACGATGGTACAAATGTGCAATACAAACTCATAAAAAATGCTGACATTTTGATGTTTGAGCGTACCATTATAATGTATCACATTATAATGTTAAAAAAAATAAAATGGAACACGGATCTCGCGGATCAAACGGATTTGCACGGATTTGCACGGATTTGTTCCTTTGTAAAATTAAACCTGGGTTCCTTTTTTTGTTGAAACTGAAAATAAAATTTATGCGAACTTTTAATAATTATATTGTTGTCATTTCTCCGTGCAACTCAGTGTCTCTGTGCCTCCGTGTTTATTTTTTCCACGTCGACTAAAAATGTTTATTTGATCTACTGAATTGGTTCGGTCGGGTCGAGTTTATTTACCACGGAGACACGGAGACACAGAGGACCACAGAGTTTTGAATCCGAAAAACAATACTAAAAAATCTTTTCCATTTTAATATCCGCGCGTTTATAACGTCCGGGTTCCAATGGCGATTCAACGAATCCGTATTTTTTATAAAGATGAATTGCGGAAACGAGAGATCTGTTTGAGTAAAGCAATAACTTTTTTACCTTGTGTTTAGCAGCCATGATCATCACATAATCCATCAGCATGTTCCCAACACCTTTTCCGCGTTCCGATTCGGCAACTGCCATTTTGCCCAGTTCAAAAACTCCTTCCTCCATTTTTATCAATGCGGCTACTCCGAGTACTTTGTCTTCCTCCATAGCATAGAAAATAAATCCGCCTTTTGAAGTTATTTCACCCTCCGGATCGGAAAGAATTTTCATGTCGATCGGTTCCACTTTAAAATATTCCTCTATCCAGGCAACATTGAGATCTTTAAAATATTCTCTGAGCTCACTATTATGGTGTTTCATTTCGATGCGGTCAAACAAGTTATTTGGTGCAGTCACTATCATAAATTTTATATCCCCATCTGTGGGGTTTAATATACGGTGAAGCCGGCGGGGAGGAATATGAACACTTTCATTTTCCTGGAGCAGCATTTGTTCATCCTGCAATTCAATCAATGCTTGCCCCGACATAATAAAAAACATCTGGTCGGCAAACCGGTGGCCGTGCCATTTTTCAATGGAATCTTTTGGCATCATCTCCAACTTAACACCTACGGATGGAATACTCAGGTAATGCCAGCCTTCACACAGTTTTCCCCATGTATAAAAAAGCGTATTGAGTTGATTTTTTCTTTGAAGTATCATAAAAAAAGATAAAAGTTCACAGGGCTATCCCTCACCAGGATCTTTCCCTGTTGTTTTTCCAAAACCGGCCTGAAGGTACATCTTTTTCAATTAATCGTAAAATTTCAGGCACCACTTCTTCTGGTTTCCTGGAAGCGTTTTTGCCTCCCATATCTGTTCTTACCCATCCCGGATCAATTGCCGAAACAGTAATACTTCCCTCAAGTCTGCGAGCTAAAAGTAATGTGTACATATTCACCGCAGCTTTTGAAAGCTTGTAATGCGGCGCAAATTCATCCACGTTGTTATTGCATATCGCGCCCCAGCCTGAAGAAAAATTTATAATATGTCCTCCCTTGTTTATTTGTGGAATTAATTTTTCAGTAAGCTCAATCAATCCGAAAACATTCACATCGAAAGTTTGCTTCAGCTGATCCATATTAATTTGCGGATTATTCCATTTTTCGAGCAGAATCGCAGCACAATTGATAAGCACATCGATTCGCTGATTTGAAACAGACTGATGAAATTTTTTTATAGAAATAGGATTACTCAAATCAAGCGGAAAAACTTTCACATACTTAAGTGTTGCTTTACCATCCGTAGACGTTCCAATAACCTGATGTCCGGCTGCCGCAAGATGTGCTGCGATTGCCTCACCAATGCCACGACTGCACCCGGTAACAATTATTGTTTTCACATTCTTTCGGATTTAATGACAAAGCGCCGTTTATCCCAGGCTCAGGTAATTTAATTGCCATGAAACTCCGAACCGGTCGGCTAACCACGCAAATTTCTGACTGAAAGCATAATTTCCTGAAGGCATAAGGACCTGCCCCCCGGAAGAAAGCGCATCATACAATTGATCCAATTCAGCTTCCGTTTCACATTCCACAAAAATGGAAATTGAAGGAGTGAAAGTGAAATTATGTTTTATCGGGCTGTCGATACACCGGTAATCCGTTCCCTTAAGATTAAACAAAGCGAATTTTACCAATCCTTTCATGCCCGGTTTTTCCGGATCGTACCGGGAAATGTTTGTGACTGATGATCCCGGAAAAAGTGAAACATAAAGTTCCATGGCTTCCTCAGCATTACCTTCAAACATGAGGAGGGTAGTGGTTTTTTGCATTGAGAATTGTATTTGTGATAAAAATAAAAAATATTCACTATAAAAACAATTGCAATTCAACAGAAAAATAGCATTGTCAATCGTTATTAATTCCAGTAAGATATGGTGAAACGATCCCTTTTTTCTGAATAAGAACTTTAAAGATATTCCCCATTTCCAGCAACAGCAATTGATTCAGTCGTGACTGATGTAAAGCCAGGCTGGCAATATTTTCCGAACCGGAGTGCATGTCAATAAACAGTTTTTTGAAACCAAGTGCCAGCAGAAAATTTGCCTGGTTAACCAATCCGCAGGTTTCGAGTCCGTATTCAGCACCCCATTCACACAATGCCGAAAAATTAACATGGCTTGTTATATCTCTTTTACCAATTTCTGAATAAGGATCTTTTGATAGCTGGTGCTTACTATAACACATGAGTGTTCCGGCACTGCGGGATCTGTTATAAAGTGTTTCAGCCTGATGGCCATAGTCTATCGTGATCATATATCCCTTATCGAGAGCATTAGCAGCTTCACGAATCCAGTTATGAGCATCCAGGTTTATTTCGGTATGATATCCTTTTGGAAGTTCAATATTCCATTTGCTGAAATAGTCGCGGAGCTCGCTGCATGCAGGAACAAGATATTCGCTGAACCCATCTTCATATCCAACAAAAACCTCCATCAGCTCATCCTGCATGCAGATCCGGTGGACGGGAAAATTATCCAGTAATTCATTCGAAAGGATACATCCTATAAAACCGGAAATATTTTTGATGTCTTCGATTCGCGTAACTTTTTCAGGCAATTCATTCGCACCAGGGTTTTTTTCAATAATTACATAACTCAATTGCCCATATAACTTTTTATTGTGTTTTAAATATTCAAGAATGTCACGGCATAAGCGACAGTCACCTGCACCGTATTCAACAATTGTAAATTTTCCACTACCGGAATTCTCCCACATCTCTTCAATTTGTTTTCCGAGAACGGCTCCAAATAAAGAAGTGAGACATGGACTGGTATAATAATCGCCATGTTTACCAATGTTGTTCCTCCCGGAGGTATAATAACCGTTGTGTTTGTCATAAAGAGCCATATCCATAAAATCACGGAACGAGAGCGAACCTTTATCGCGTATGGTTTTAATGATATTTTCTACTGCTCTCATAACACTCATTTTATTTCCCCGGAATGGAGAAAAAAATCAACAATTTCAGATCGTTTCATTTTTACAACAAACTATTTTAGACTGACTTCGCAATTTTATGTTATTGTACGCAGCCAATACTTTATATGATATTCAAGAGGATCTCATGCAACAATCGTCCCTGATTCAAAAGAAAGATTACAAAGCCTGTCTTTCTTATATTGAGAAATACTGGAAGAAAATCACCTGCTATTATCCGGAAGATTTGTTCATCAATTTCGGGCTGCCAAACCGTTTTGTTTCCCCGAATGATGATATCTATTATAATGATCAGTTTTACTGGGACAGTTATTTTATCATTTGTGGCTTGGTGAAGTGCGGGCGTGTAAATCTTGCCCGCGGCATCATCGACAATATTTTATTTATGCAGAAACGGTTCAATATAATTCCCCTGAGAAATCGTTTTTACAACCTGGGAAGCTCACAGGTGCCCTTCCTTACATCCATGGCACGCGAGGTGTACGATGTAACACTGGATAACCGGTGGTTTCGCACCGTAATGCAGGCCGCGGAAAAGGAACTTAATTCATACTGGATGAATAAATCGCTAACCGAGGTACATATTGTGCACGAAGGGTTATCGAGGTACTGTGATCATTATATCACACATCTGGCCGCAGAACATGAATCGGGCTGGGATATGACTTCAAGATTTAAAGATCATTGCCTCGATTATTTACCGGTTGATCTCAATTGCTTGTTGTACCGCTATGAAACTGACCTTGCAGAGTTTTATCATTCGACAAATCAGAAAAGACTTTACCATAAATACCTGCTCGATTCAGAAAAGAGGAGAAGAA
>JANWID010000045.1 GCA_025450095.1 Bacteroidia bacterium
ACCCAAAACCATTGATTCCGGTAAACCAGTCTGCAAGTTGATTGGAATCTGCTTTTTTCGCCAGTCAACGTTTTCCAAAAAGAGCTGTATGTTGTTGATAAGAAGTACAGGAATTGAATTTGTCCTGATACCGGATCTTATGTTATGTTTAATAACTCCATTGACTGTAGCGAACCAGATGTTTCCATTCTTATCGGCGCAGGCCGCATTTGTTTCAACACCGTGGTAACCGTTGCTCTTGTCATAATGACTCAATGAAATTTCACCAGTCTTAAGATATTTTTTCCAGTCTATAAAATCAAGTCCTGTTGAAGTTCCTAACCATAAGTTTTGATCACGGTCAAGAAAATTAAACAGTATCCTGTCGTTATAAAGTCCGGTTGCTTTATTGATCGGATAGATTACATTTGAATTTACTGCGTTGCCGATTACGTATATACCAAAATCGTAAGTGCTGGCTAGGATGCGTCCTGTTGTGTCCTGGATGATAGAAGTTACCGGGGCATTGGGAATGTTATATTTTTCATTAAAGCTGATGGCGGTATCACCTTCCATGTAATAAATGCTTTTCATGGTACCTATCCAGATGCGTCCTGAAGAATCTTCAAATAACACCCTTACATTATCATCCTTTAATCCTTTCCTGGAATCAATATTTGAAATGTTTTTTTGTTGATCCATGATAAAGACTCCCTTATCGGTTCCAAAAAATAATCTCCCGTGATGGTCTTCCAGCATCGCATAGGTTACCAGGTTGTCGAAGGCAGGGAAGGGATGTGTGAACTTCATAGTTTCCTTATTCAGCAATGCAGGGCCATTAGTGGTTCCAAACCAATATTCACCTGCTTTGCTAAAATAAATCGACCATATGGTTGCGCTTTTCAATCCCGATTCCAGTCCCAGGGTTGTTATGGATTTTCCATCCGTATAATTGATTCCGCCAGTGAGGGTACCAAACCAAACTTTACCTGTTTCATCTGCTGCAACTGACAAGATGTTGTTGTTTGATAAGCCATCTTCAATAGTATAATTAACAAACCGGTCGCCCATGAATTTGCATAACCCATTCCAGGTTCCAATCCAGTAATTTCCTTCTGTATCCTGTATGACTGTTTTAATAATATTGTTTGGAAGCCCTTCTTTTACAGTCACATACGTGATGGTGTCGTCTGTTATGAAACCTACTCCGCCACCGTAAGAAGCAAACACTTTTTTCCCTTCTGAATTTTCAATTACTTTTTCAATACGGTCGGTGAGTAAGCCGTTTGAGGTAGTTATATTTTTAAAATGAGTTCCATCGTAAACTGAAATTCCCAGGTAAGTACTAAACCACATCATCCCCTTATTGTCTTCAAGAATATTGTAACATATATTACTCAGTAAACCATTTTCAGTAGTGTAGTTTTTAAAATGCACTCCATCAAACCTGCTGATACCACCTATAGTAGCAATCCATAACATGCCTTTGGAATCGCATAAGAGGGATGAAATATTATTATTTACAAGCCCACGCAATGAAGTGTAAATGTGAAGGATTTTACCATCGTAGCGATTCAGTCCTTCGGAAGTGCCTATCCAGATATTTCCTTTTTTATCTTCAGTTATGGCATTTACATTATCACTGAGCAACCCATTGGAAGTGTTATAAAACTCAAAGGAACTACCAGAAATTTTGCACACCCCTTTCCGGATCATGCCTATCCAGATATTTCCCTTGCTGTCTTCAAAAATTGTTTTGACCGGATTTTTGCTTATTGGGTTATTGTCATCAAAGCCAGTGAATTTGAGTCCGTCAAAAATGGCAACTCCATTCATAGTTCCAACCCAGAGTCTTGCATGCCTGTCCTGGATAATTTCATTTACCTGGTTTCCTGGCAAACCACTGGTATTATTATAAATACTCAGGTTATAACGTTGAGCATGGCTAACACCGAAACACAAAAAAACTATTGTAAAAACGGCAATAGTGATCCTGGAAATCAAGTTCAATTTAGAAGGGATCCTCGGAATAAATTCTGACATGCCGGATTGTTCATCAAAGAAAGGTAAATCAACTGAATTAGAGCAGTGTTTCTTCAAAAATCATTAACGTTTTTTTCACATTTTAGTTACCAGTTTCCGCCTTTGGATTCTTCCACCTGAACCAGGAATGAATTACGATAGAACTCAGGATTATCAACGTTCCTGCAATAAACCCACTGTTCAACACATCGTATTCCTTAAAGATCATAATGGCAAGTAAAATGCTATAAAGGGGCTCCAGGTTGACTGATAAGTTCAGTGTAAAAGGATCCAGTTGCTTTAAGGCTTTCAGTGATATGGTGAAGGCATAACTGGTGCAAATCAATCCCAGCAGCAAAAGGTAAAAGAAATCGGTACTGCTGGGAATCTCAAAGTGTGTGCCGGTTACATTAAAATAAACCGGCAATAAAATGCTAAGCACAACGAATCCGGCTGCCAGTTCATAAAAAGTAATAATTTCTGGTGCATATTTCGCAGTCAGTTTTTTATTCCAGATAGTAAAAATTGCTCCTATCAATGCGCTTGCAATGGCAAGCAGGATCCCGTTAAAGTACAGTTGCTGAACCGAAAAAATAAGGTATATACCAACTATAACGCAAACACCCAGAAGGATTTCAGCCAACCGGGGTCGCTTTTTTTTTGTGAGCGGGTCGAGGAGTGCAGTAAAAAGAGAAATGGATGAAAAGCAACTAAGCGCAATTGATACATTGGATGCCTTGATTGCTCCATAAAACAGAATCCAGTGAAGTGCTACCAGGCCACCTACGCATGTAATCTCAATTACCTGACGGGGTCCGGGAATTACCGGCCTTTTGATCAGCAATAATGGAATTAATCCTACGGCACTAATGATCATTCGGTACCACACAATCATTCCTTCCGACATTTGAATGGCCTTGCCGAAAATGCCGGTAAAGCCCCAAAGAAAGATGGCTAAATGCATGTAAAAATAGGCCTTCTTCATATTGCAGTAATCACACCCAATTCAACAAGTTTCTCATAGAGTTCTTTCACCGGCAAACCTACCACGTTGTAATAAGAACCTTCTATTCGTTCAATCCCGGTTAACCCAATCCATTCCTGGATGCCATATGCTCCTGCCTTATCGAAAGGCTTATAATTTTCGACATAAAAATTTATTTCACTATCTGATAATTTTTTAAATACAACGGTTGTGGATACATGAAAAGATTCTGTAAATTTTCTGCTCCTGATGCACACTCCTGTAATTACCTGGTGGGCCTTTCCTGAAAGTTTTTGCAACATGGAACAGGCTGCAATATGGTTTTGGGGCTTATTTAAGAGTTCATCACCAATACAAACTATCGTATCTGCCGTAATCACTACATTTCCCTGTTCGATTTCCGGATCATAAATCTTCGATTTTTTTTGTGCAAGAAACAAAGCAACGTTTTCACGATGCATATCATCTGGAAATGTTTCGTCAACATCCCTGGTTACTACCTTGAAGATAATTCCCATTTCTTTCAACAATGCCTGTCGGCGGGGAGACCCTGAAGCCAGTATAACTGGAAATGCCTGTTTCATAATGTTGAATTTACCCGGAAGTTAAATAAAACACCAGCATTGAAAAAATGCCTGTTACCATAATTGCTTTCACCCAATTACTGTTCCTGTGATCATCTTTCGCTGATTTCGAATTCAGGTTAGCGTAAACAACATACAAAATCGGAAGCTGGATGAAACAGGTAGTGTAGCCAAATGAAAATAAATTTTCCCATTGCGATTGTGTCACCTGGATCCATAAAATTGTTAACACCGTGCCAAACAGAATCATTGAAACAATTAAACGCGTGATTTTTACTCCTATCAATATTGGAATTGTTGTGGCGCCAAATGCATTATCACCTTCTATGTCCTCACAATCTTTAATCATTTCCCTGGCAAGGGTCATGATAAATGCGAAAGTTGAATACGCACATACCAGTATGACTATTGTTTCAGAGTTTAATGATGTACTGTCGAATAGTATGGATAATCCAATGGTCAGTGCTGAAAGAAACGAAATACCCAGGGTCCCTGCTAACAACATTTTTTTATACGATGCTGAATAAAAGTAAAGCAAACCTATACTGATTAGGAACACCAAAATTGGATAGCGTACCCCCACAATAAATCCAAAATACCAGGATGCAGATAATCCTGCAAGGTTCAACACCACAGATAAAATACTAGCCTGTTTTTTTGGAATCGAGATCCCGATTTTGTTTTTTCCTGGCTTGTTGATTCGGTCGATACCGGTATCAAAATAATCGTTAATTACATAGCCTGCTGCAGCAATAAGCAGCGTTGAAAGGGTGAGTAGCGAATATGCACGGTCGGAAACAGCACTTGGAATGCTGTTCATTTCAAGGATTGGAATTATGATGGTATACCTTACCAGGTAAAAAGAAAGACAGATGATTACCAGGTTAGCGAACCTGATGGTAGAAAAAACATCCTTGATCCAGGCATTGATTTTCATTCCCAGGAACCATGAAGGCGCAATACCTGTTCAATCACATCCCTGACACATCCTTCACCACCGCTTCTGTGTGAAATATAAGTACTGTGCGATTTAATTTCTATAACAGCATCACCCGGGCAACACGGCACGCCGCATTGTTTCATGACTTCCAAATCAGGCAAGTCATCACCCATATAAAGAATTTCTGCCGGGTCTAAATTGTATTTCGTAAGTACCGATTGAAAAACTTCCTGCTTGCTGCCAACTCCCATATGAACTTCCTGTATGCCCAACCGTTGTAACCTTATTGGTACACCTTTGGAATGGCCGCCGGAAATAATTGCAATGAGATAACCTTTCTTAATTGCCAGTTGCATGGCATATCCATCTTTGATATTCATGGTCCTGAGAAACTCACCATCAGGCATGACCAGTAAATGCCCATTGGTTAATACACCATCAACATCGAAAATAAAAGTTTTTATTTTCTTAAGTTTTTCTTTGAAATTCAATTCCATAAATACAAGATTATATAAATCCTACTCCGTTTTGACCTACCTGCGCTTCTTGTTATGAACAATCATGATGTGATCAGTAAGCAACTGGTATATTTTCTGATAAATTTTATCCTTTTCCAGCATTTTCAAATGCATTTCTACAGTCTTCAGATCTTTCCTGGCAGCAGGACCAGTTTGAGCGGTAAAAGAACCCATCGCAAACGAATTGTTGATCGTTGAACGAGCCAGTGGTTCCAAGAGGGAAGGGGGTAAGTGCTGTTGATTTAATAAGTCGGTAGCTATACCGAAAAGTGCATTGGTAAAGTTGTTGGTAAATACAGCTGCTACGTGCAATACAGAACGTTGCCGGGAGTTGAGCTGGTAAATTTCAGAGGATACAGTACTTCCCAATTGCATGAGTTTTTTCAATGTAATTTCATTGGAACTTTCAATGCATATCGGAATGTTTTTAAAGGAACGGGGATTTGTTTTAGTAATGGTTTCAACCGGGTAAAAGACACCCCTGTTCACAAATTTGCGCAGGACATTCAGGGACGTTGCTCCAGATGTATGTGCCACGATTCCCTTCACTTTTGGAAATTGACGAATAATCCCGGCTATGGCATCGTCCTTAATGGCAACAAGGTAAAATTCGGAATTGGTTGGAATTTCTGAAGGTTTATAAAATGCCTTACAGTTAAATTTTTTAGCAAGTTTATCGGCCTTAATCCGATCTCTTCCAAAAACACCGGTAATTGTGTGTCCGGCATTACGGATAGCCGTACCCAGCGAAGTTGCAACATTACCGGTTCCTGTAATAAATACCTTCATGCTGAGTAATTATATCCGTTAACTTGATTTTTCCTGGCGCGCAAGATCGCGAAACCGTTTTCGAATTGCGATTATGGATCCGATTATCAGGAGAAGACAGCCGGTCCAAAGCACATTGATGTACGGAAAAATAATAGCCTTCATGATAATAAACTCTCTCTTGTTATCTTTTTTTTCAGCAACTGTAATATCTATTTTGCCATTAT
>JANWID010000046.1 GCA_025450095.1 Bacteroidia bacterium
CGATAAACGTGTTTTCAACATCTACCCCACCCCGGTTAAAGAAAAATTATTTGTTGATACAGAATTCGAAGGTGAGGTGCACGTGAAATATGAAATTATTGATCTGACAGGAAAAGTGGTATTACAAAATGAATCAAAGAGCAGCGAAGCTGGCTTGTTACATATGGAAATCGAAACGCTGTCGTTAACTCCTGGAATATACTTCCTCCGGATTAATGAAAGCGGTACTATTTACTCACAAAGATTCATTATTAATTAAAAAATCCACTTCAATAGTAAAAGGCAGGTGTTCGTAGGAATACCTGCCTTTTTATTTCATCCCGATTACTCAGAACCCACTATCATATAGACGCCAGCGTGAGTTAATATTGATCTAATTACCAGTCAATGTCAGCGGCCAGGCCCACAGGCGTTGCTACATTAGCCCCGATTGCAGGGAGCTCCCGCGACCAGAAAGCCTGCCTGCGGCAGACAGGCGGGAATACAGCATCTATGAAACAATACTGCTACGCTTCAAAAAAATAAATTGAATTTGAATGATTGTTATGATCTCTTATGACTGATTAGTTATGATAGCGAACTAACTAAATTCAATCAAAAAAAAATTAACGCTTTTTTCTGGAGGTCTTTTTATGCAATAAGTCGAATATCCGCTTGGCGCGAATGAAAAACTGCATTTTATCTTCGACACTCCGGTCAGTAAGCAGGCGATGAAAATAATCGCGTCGGAGTGCTTCCGGTTTTGGGGTACGTTTCATTTTATTAAGGAATGCATTCCCGTGAAGGAATACCGTTTAAACGGATGTTGTTCCGGAAATGTTATAATTCTTTTTAACATGAAAAGGTCACCCGTGTATTTCGTATCTTGCAATCTGTTTCTGAGTCTCAATTTACTACTTTAACTACTTATAAATCAATTAAATAAATTATTACAATGGCTTTTGATATTGATATGATCGGGCGGGTTTACGGGGCCTTGCCAACTAAAATTGCTGCTGCCCGTGCTGTTCTTAATAAACCCCTGACCCTCACTGAAAAGATCCTATACGCACACCTTTCACAGGGGAATGCTACAAAAATTTATGATCGGTCTAAATCCTATGTAGATTTTAATCCGGACCGGGTTGCGATGCAGGATGCAACTGCTCAAATGGCATTGTTGCAATTCATGCAGGCCGGGCGACCTTCAGTGGCTGTGCCTTCCACTGTGCATTGCGATCACCTCATACAGGCAAAGTCCGGTGCGGTAGCAGATCTAAAAACAGCAAAGGATGCGAACAAGGAAGTTTATGATTTCCTTGCTTCCGTTTCAGATAAATATGGAATCGGTTTCTGGAAACCGGGTGCGGGAATTATTCACCAGGTGATATTGGAACAGTATGCATTTCCCGGTGCGATGATGATCGGTACGGATTCGCATACGGTAAATGCCGGTGGATTGGGAATGATCGCTATTGGTGTTGGTGGAGCCGACGCATGTGATGTTATGGCAGGTTTGCCTTGGGAACTCAAATTTCCAAAACTGATTGGTGTAAAGCTGACCGGCAAACTGAGCGGATGGACTTCCTCAAAAGATGTAATATTAAAAGTAGCAGGTATCCTTACCGTTAAAGGTGGTACCGGTGCGATTCTCGAATACTTTGGACCAGGTGCTGAAACTTTATCATGTACCGGTAAAGGCACCATCTGTAATATGGGTGCGGAAATCGGTGCGACAACTTCTGTATTTGGTTACGATAAAAAAATGGCGGATTATCTTCGTTCCACTTCGCGTGAAGATGTCGCCGCTATGGCCGATAAAGTTGCACAGCATCTTACCGGTGATCCGGAAGTTTATGCGGACCCGGAAAAATATTTTGACCAGGTAATTGAAATTAACCTGAGCGAACTGGAACCGCATGTGAATGGTCCGTTTACTCCCGATCTCGCATGGCCGCTTTCTCAATTTGCAAAAGCCATAAAAGAAAATAACTGGCCTGCACACCTTGAGGTTGGACTTATCGGGTCGTGTACAAACTCTTCGTATGAGGATATTACCCGTGCTGCTTCTATTGCAAAGCAGGCGGTTGATAAAGGATTGAAAACAAAATCAGAATTTACCATCACACCGGGTTCAGAGCAGGTGCGATATACTGTGGAGCGCGACGGTTATCTCGGGATCTTCGAAAGCATGGGCGGAGTGGTGCTTGCAAATGCCTGCGGTCCCTGCATCGGACAATGGGCCCGTCACAATGCCGATAAAGGTGAAAAAAATTCCATCATCACTTCATTCAACCGGAATTTTGCAAAACGTAATGATGGTAATCCGAATACGCATGCATTTGTTGCATCTCCTGAAATAGTGACGGCTTTCGCAATTGCAGGTGATCTTACTTTTAACCCTGTTACTGATTTTCTCACCAATGATAAAGGAGAAAAAATAAAACTGGACGAACCGCAGGGAATTGAGTTGCCTTCGAAAGGTTTTGATGTGGAAGACGCAGGTTTCCAGGAACCGGCTGTTGATGGAAGCAAAGTAATTATCAAAGTAGATCCGAATTCGCAACGCTTGCAACTGCTCGAGTCTTTTCCTGTTTGGGAAGGAACCGATCTTCACGGATTAAAATTGTTGATCAAGGTAAAAGGTAAATGCACTACGGATCATATTTCCATGGCCGGACCGTGGCTTAAATTCCGCGGGCACCTCGATAATATTTCCAATAATATGCTGATCGGTGCAATCAATTCTTTCAATGATAAAACTGATTCAGTAAAAAATCAACTGACCGGTCAATACGGTCCGGTGCCTGCTACTCAACGAGCATATAAAGCTGCCGGTGCAGGAAGTATTGTAGTGGGTGATGAAAATTATGGCGAAGGCTCATCACGCGAACATGCGGCAATGGAACCGCGGTTCCTGGGTGTGCGTGCGGTACTCGTAAAATCATTTGCCAGGATCCATGAAACCAACCTGAAGAAACAGGGCATGCTGGCACTGACATTCGCTGATAAGAATGATTATGAAAAGATCCGGGAAGATGATACAATCGATATCCTGGGCTTAACTTCGTTTACTCCCGGAAAACAGCTAACCGTGGTATTTAATCATACAGACGGAACCCGTGATGAAATCTTGGTAAACCATACTTATAATGAAGGCCAGATTGAATGGTTCCGTTCCGGCTCGGCGCTAAACCTGATCAAGCTGTCATTGAAAGAAAATGACTGAAATGAAAAGTGATAAATAAAATCATGAATTATTTATTTTTGAATTACACGCAAATCCGAAAATTGAACAGTAATTATTTATCATTCATCATTCATCATTTATCATTTTGCAAGGACAGGTAAAGGGAAACAAAAAGATCATCAATGCCTGGGCAATGTACGACTGGGCAAATTCGGTTTATTCCCTGACCATCACAACTGCTGTTTTCCCGATTTATTTTATGAAAACCACCACCGTCAATGGAAGTGACCTGGTGAATTTTCTGGGAATGGAAATTAAAAACAGTGTTCTGTATACATTCAGCATTTCATTTTCTTTTCTTGTTGTTGGATTGCTTTCACCACTTCTTTCCGGAATTGCCGATTCGAGCGGAAGCAAAAAAGGTTTTATGAAATTCTTTGCATGGCTTGGCGGATTTTCGTGCATGGGCATGTTTTTTTTTGAAAGCGATACATTATTGATAGGCGTCGTCTGTTTCATACTGGCAAGCATCGGTTATGCCGGAAGTATTGTATTTTATAATTCCTACCTGCCGGAAATCGCGGAACCTGCCGACCAGGATCGTATCAGTGCAAAAGGATTTGCATTGGGTTATATTGGCAGCTCCCTGTTACTTATCTTCAATTTAATAATGATCATGAAGCCGGGTTTGTTTGGCATTGCTGAAGGAACTTCATTGCCGGCACGTATTTCATTCCTGATTGTCGGTGTATGGTGGATCGGATTCTCAGCTTACACTTTTTATTATCTGCCGTCGAACCTCTACAATCGCAATCGCCAGGGACATTACCTCACACAAGGATACCGCGAACTGGTGAAGGTATGGATAGAGCTGAGGAAATTGCGTTACCTGACCCGTTTCCTGCTTGCCTTTTTCTTTTACAACATGGGAGTGCAGACCGTGATGTATGTTGCTTCTATTTTTGGGGAAAAAGAACTGAAGCTGGAAACGGGACAACTTATAATAACTGTTTTAATTATACAGTTTGTCGCTATCGGGGGAGCCTATTTGTTTTCGCTCCTGTCATCTAAAATCGGGAATATACGCACGCTTACCATTGCCATATTTATTTGGGTGGGCATTTGCATCAGCGCTTACAACCTGTATACAGCACAGTCATTTTACATGCTTGCATTTGTAGTCGGACTTGTAATGGGTGGCATCCAGGCACTCAGCCGCTCCACCTATTCCAAGATGTTACCGGAAACCCAGGATAACACAAGTTATTTCAGCTTCTACGATGTTTGTGAAAAAACCGGTCTTGTTCTCGGAACTGCATCGTACGGATTGATTGAAGGAATAACCGGAAGTATGCGTAATTCAATACTCGCGTTGATCCTGTTTTTTATTGTTGGACTTACCTTCCTGCTGAGCAGTATGTTTTTGAAACAAAAAGCCGTTGGAACCGGCGACCTGGTGCTTGAAAAAACCTGAACGCTCCGGCAATTATGAAATTATGAACCCGCCTGCCCGCTTATGATCGTTGATATTTTTATACCCTGTTATATCGACCAGGTTTACCCGGAAACTGCATTGAATATGGTGAAAGTACTGGAAAGGGCAGGATGTGGTGTAAATTATAATACCGATCAAACCTGTTGCGGTTTACCCGCATTTCATGAAGGCTATCGTGATCATTGCAAGGCAGTGGGTGAAAAACTGATTTGCGAATTCCAGAATGACAGGTACATTGTTTCTCCCGGTGCATCGTGCGTAAGCATGGTGAAGAATTATTATCCTGAAATGTTTCACAATTCTTCTTTGCATAATGAATTCAAGCTTGTACAGAAATATTTTTACGAATTTTCCGATTTTCTCGTGAACGTTCTACACGTTACAGATGTTGGCGCACGGCTCGTTGGTAAAGCGGTATTCCTCGACAATTGCACGGCATTACGTGAATGCGGAATTCATGAAAGTCCAAGAATGTTGTTAAGTAAGGTAAAAGGTCTGAAGCTTCTTGAGATGCAGGATAGTGAAACTTGCTGCGGATGGGGTAGCACTTTTGCAACACAGTTTGAAGGTATCGCTGTGGCGTTAGCAGAAAAAAAATTGAAACAGGTATCCGCCTTAGGTGCCGATTATATTATCTCCACCGACATGGGTTGCTTAATGCACCTGGAAGGATTTATTTCAAAAAATAAAATTCCCGTAAAGGTGATGCATATTGCAGATGTGCTGGGAAGTGACAAGTGACAAGAGACGAGAACGACTGCCAACTGGCGGCTGCCTACTGCCAACTAGTTTTTACGGTCTTGCATGCCTGGGTTCATACACTCCTAATGAACCACCACCTGGCAATGTCAGTTGCGTAATCAATCCCCAACCCTGATCCTGTATTGTCGAACAATTAATGTTTTGTGATTTCATTATTGAAACGAAATCTCTTACATTGTCAGTCATCAGGTAGAATTCTTGAGAATTGTTTTCAGAATCGGGGTGAAACGCCACTTCAGATGGAGGCAGTCCGAATATCAGCCATCCGTCACCGACATCCACAGATTTAAATTTCAGTACATCCTTGAAGAAGGCGCGATCCGCTTCGGGATTCGTTGTGTAAATAATTACATGTGCACCAGAGATCATTTTATTAAGTATTGATTTATAAAGTTAAAAAAATTATTACAAGATTATCCTCGAAAATACTGATGATTTCGTTTCTTCCTCCCGCCTTATGATTTCAGTTCTTTTGAACCCGCCGGTGCGGGAGGTTCATTTAATTCCAATTCATTTCTACCAAACTATCGCCCCTACGGGGCTAGTTTAATTGTCATACCGGATTAATAGCTCCGTAGGAGCGACAGTTTGGTAGAAAGAGTAGTTTTAAGAAAATCCCTCCCGCAGAAAATCATGAAAAGATACGGAAACATCTGGCGGGAGGTCATTCGTTTGCATTAAGAGAAATATTGATGTTGTCGTTTCTTCCTCCCGCCTTATGATTTCAGTTCTTTTGAACCCGCCGGTGCGGGAGGTTTTATTAATTTCCATTTATTACTACCAAACTATCGCCCCGACAGGGCTAGCTTTATAGTTATATCGAATTAAGAGCTCCGTAGGAGCGGAAGTTTGGTAGGAAAAGTGGTTTTCAAAAATTACTCCCGCAGCAAAATCATGAAAAGATACGCGAACACCTGGCGGGAGGAACATCGTATACATCCAGAATACTGATGCTGTTTATTAGATAAATATTTAATATACGCGAGGTCATAGTGAGCGGAGTCGAACTATGACCTGATAATTTTATAATTCTTCCACTCTCCAAATCGCCAACCGGTGAAATTCTCAATAGTATGGAGCAGTCGTGAGAAGAATGGAAGTTTCATTTTAGTCGGATCAAAAGAAAATTTCCAGTTCCTTGTTTTAATCCGCTCTTTCATTACTTCGGGATGTGTACCTCTGAAAACTGCAAGGGAATCAATTTCGGAATAATCAAACTCGGAAACTTTTGTAATATTTTCTTTCACCCAGTCATCCGGATGCCAGAGCTTGTGAAATGATTCCTGTTTCGCCTGCATAGTCTTTGGCGGTTTCACCCATCCGTAGTGATGCACAAAAGCATAAACGGGTTTTACCTGGAGTTTTTTTCCGTTTTTCTTAAATCCCTGGGCATCTTTATAACTTCGGATACTCTTGTCGTTTCGGATTACGCGAATCTCCTTCCGGTACCATCTTCTCGAGTTACCGATGTAATCATAAGAGCCATAAAAATGCCGGTAGTTTAGTAACAGTCCCTCGACTTCTTTCCGGTCACGGAATTTTTTCATGGCATCACGGATGGCATCATAACCATGCTCATGCAAAACTTCATCTCCCTGGATATAAATTGCCCAGTCGGAATCGGCTGCTACTTTATCGAATGCCTTATTAGTTTCCTCTGCCAACACACGACCACCTTCCCGTAACGTTTCATCCCAGGTGCTGTCATAAATTTTTATCCGGCTATCGTTGATGGATTCCAGCAATTGCCGGGTATTGTCTTCCGAATTACCTAGCATGACAATAACTTCATCACAAAGAGGAAGAATGGAAAGTATCGCTTCCTTAATGGGATAATCATACTTAACGGCGTTCCTGATGAAAGTAAAACCTGAAATTTTCAATGGGCGGATGTTCTGAAGGTACGGATTACAGATTCCGTGTAAATAAAGAATCCCCGCCTGCCGTCGGGCAGGTGTAATCCGTACCTCCTGCATTTATCACTTGTTACTATTATGATCAAGTTTAAACTTCATTGCATTCCCGACATAATTTTCAGGAGTAAACTGCTTCAATTCTTTTTTTATGGAATCCTTGACATTTAACCGATCAATGAATTCTTCGAGGGAAGCTTTGGTGATTTTATTCCCGGTGCGGGTGAGATCTTTTAATGCTTCATAAGGATTTGGATAGCCTTCACGGCGAAGTAGGGTCTGGATGGCTTCTCCTACAACGGCCCAGTTGTCGTCGAGATCGGTACGGATTTTATCACGATTCAGCCGTATTTTATCAAGACCACGTTGTAATGATACTAACGCAATAAGCGTATGGGCAAAAGGGACTCCTATATTTCGCAGCACGGTGGAGTCGGTAAGATCACGTTGTAGTCGCGACAACGGTAGCTTTGCTGATAAATGTTCAAAGATTGCATTCGCAAAACCCAGGTTACCTTCTGCGTTTTCAAAATCAATGGGATTCACTTTATGAGGCATGGTACTCGAACCGACTTCACCTTTCTTTACCTGTTGTGTAAAATAGTTCATGGAAATGTACGACCAAACATCACGTGAGAAATCGATGAGGATGGTATTAACACGTTTCATGGTATCAAATAACGCAGCCAGGTTATCATAATGCTCAATCTGTGTTGTGATGCGGGATCGGTTCAGTCCGAGTCCTTCAACAAACCGGTTTCCGAAGTCTTCCCAGTTGATCTGAGGATAAGCGGCGTAATGTGCGTTGAAATTACCGGTAGCACCTCCGAATTTGGCCGACCATGGAATATTCTGAAATTGCCTGAGCTGGCTGTCGAGGCGATCTACAAAAACCGCAATTTCTTTTCCAAGTGAAGTTGGTGATGCAGGCTGACCGTGAGTATGCGAAAGCATGGGCTCATTCCGCCACTCTTCCGCAAGCATTACAAGTTTTTCACGCAATTCATTCATAGTCGGAATTAAAACTTCCTGCATGGCATCTTTCACTGATAAGGGAATGGCGGTATTGTTAATATCCTGTGAAGTCAGTCCGAAATGTACATATTCAGAAGCTGTTCCTAAACCTTCAGCATATGATTGCTTAATATAGTACTCCACTGCCTTGACATCATGATTGGTAACTGCTTCAATATCCTTGATCGCCTGGATGTCGACACTGGAAGGATCAGATACAAGCAGCTTCAGATCATTGATTGTTTTTACAGGGACATTTTTTAATTCCGGCAATGGCAGGTGGTACAGGGCTATGAAATAAGCTGCTTCCACTTTTAACCGGTAACGCATCAAACCGGCTTCCGAGAAATATGCTGCCAGTCGTTCACAGTGTTTACGATACCTGCCATCGACAGGTGAAATGGAATCAAGGGTGGAAATATTCATGGTTTTGATTGAAAATGCAAAGATACACTTCGCTGTTCAAATCCTTCAAAACATTGTTTTTTATTTGGTTGTTACCGATTTTTGCTGCTGTACTAACGTTTTACAGATTATACCTGGTATGAAAATTCATCTCATAGTGTTATTAATTTCTTTGTGCAGTCTCGGTACTGTTTCAGCAACCACATTGCCCGGCGGACCCGACACCTTATATATTCGGGATGCCGCTGATAAAAATCGTGAAACAATGGAAGTTTACAATCAAAACGGTGTGATGACCTACACCGGCAATCTTGTAAACCATAAAAAGGAAGGAGTCTTCCGATCCTATTCAGAATCGGGAAATATCATCGACATTCAGGAATATCAAAACGATCTTCCACATGGAGTCCATCTTGTTTTTGGAGATAATATCAGCCTGGAGCTGGAAGAAAATTTCCGCATTGGTTTACTGCACGGACGTCGGCTAAAGTATCGTTTCGGAGGAATCACAAAGCTGAAAGAATTTTATGTTGACGGAAAACCCGACAGTGTGAAGATTGCTTTTTACGATAACGGGTTCAAACAAGAGGAATCGAATTATAAAAACGGAGTACGTGACGGTGTCGCAAAATGGTTCAATCAAAATGAACAGCTTCTGATTGAATATCATTATAAAAATGGTCTGCTGGATGGCCCTGCAGCAACTTACCATAATAACGGTAAACCGGAACAACAGGGACTATATGTAAATGATCATGAGGATGGAGAGTGGAAATATTTTGATTCCGAAGGAAAGCATATCAAATCGGTTTTTTATGATAAAGGCAAGGTGTTGAAGGAGAAGGTTTACTGATATCGTTAGGAAGATCATTTTTGTAGAACTTATCGAGTCCTGAAAAACTATTTTTGTTCTTCTTAATTTTATGTTAAGTAGTTTATAAAATTATATATATGATAATCAGGCATATAAATAATTTTTTGAGGAGGAAACTTTACAAACAATGAAAGTTTCCTATTTTTGCGCCTCCAATGAAAAATCAGGCAGAAGACAGGATCATCGAATCCGCAACCGAACTGTTCTACCGTTTCGGTATTAAGAGTATAACCATGGATGATGTGGCCCGGCATCTGGCCATGTCGAAAAAAACTTTGTATCATCATTTCAGTGATAAGAATGAAATGGTGATGAAGTGTTTTCAGCACGACCTGGTGAACAGGGAATGCATTTTTAAAGATATTTCCGAAAATGCGCCGGATGCAGTTGGTGAGCTGATGCAGTTGATGAAATTTATGGAAACCATGTATTCCGCAATCAACCCGAACCTGTTTTATGATATTCAGAAACACTATCCCAACGTATGGAAGTTGTTCAGGGAATTTAAAGAAAAAAGATTGATGTCATCGATAGAAGCTAATCTGCATAAAGGTGTGGAGCAGGGGTTATACCGGAAGGATATGAATATCCGGATTGTTGCACGCCTGCGATTGGAAGAAGTGGAAATGGGATTTAACCCGCAATATTTTCCACCCGACAAATACAATTTTGCAAAAGTGCAGATGGAATTGTTCAATCATTTCCTGCATGGTATTGTAACCTTGAAAGGACACAAACTCATTAATAAATACAAACAAATTACAGAAGAGGACTAATTCCTGTTTTTATGAAAAAATCCCAATTCACAAAAAAAGTTCTTCGAAGTTTAATGATGACGGTTATGCTGTGCCATCCCGTTATCCTTGTAAGGGCACAACAATCATCTGCACAGTCATATTCACTTCAGCAGGCTATTGACTATGCGATAGGCAACCAGGTGGAAATTCAGAATGCTTATCTTGAAACTGAAATTTCACAGGCCCGCGCAAATGAGCTGATCGGAATTGGTCTTCCGCA
>JANWID010000047.1 GCA_025450095.1 Bacteroidia bacterium
GCAGCGTTGTCAACCCGGCCCAAGGTTACCTCCGCCGATGTAGATAAAGAAGGAATCCGCGAAAAGAAGGCAAACCTGCTCTTTTTCGGTAACTTTTCACAGATGGATTTTAATGAATTCGACTGGGGATTCCGGAAACTGATCACCGACCAGGAATATCTTCACAACTCCATGATCAAGGATTTTTATAACCTGGGAAAGGTGTTGGATATCAAGTACAGCTACCTGCGTATATGTTATAATGTGTTTATGTACGGAATAGTTGTTTCCGTGCTTGCGATCCCGGTCATGATCCTGCTGGGTTATTAGGCCAGCTTACTTCGTCTTTCGGAAACAGTAAGTACCTGTAATTTACTTTCCCGATATATTCATATTCATCAGCACCCTTCTGTACCGTGTAATCGGAAAGAACTTTTTCTAATTCAGGTTGCGCATATATCGCCAGCAGCTTCTCGGTAAGCAGTATGTATTCAACATCCGGGATGCTGTTTTTCAAAAGCTTATGTACAACTACCATATCTTCCCCGATGAGTTTGGTAATCCCTTCTATATGAGTTGAAGTGATCTCTGCCGCATGTACAATTATTTTCAGTGACAAACGGTTTGGAGAGGTCCATTTATCAAAATCACCCTTGAAATCAACCATTAACGTCCGCAATTGCTCATTAAATTTTAAGTAGAATTCCACGCATTGGTTCAGGAGATCATTCAATGTGGGAAGGTCACCAAAGCGGTAGAATACTACGGCGTCTCCTTCTATTTCTCCAACTGTCATATTCAGAATATTGGATCCCACAATCGTCCTCAATAACGGAGGGATGATTTTCTTGCTAAACTCCAGATCGCTTTCAGCCATAAAACGCGTAAACCCGGTTATATCGGGTATGCAAATTAATGCGCCTCCATTTTCAATTGAATTTCCCATGTTCTTAGGCTGTGCATAAATTTCCCCACGTTGGGGAAAATACAACCTTTATTTTCCAGACGGAGTGTAGATTTATTTTAAGAAAATTTACAGATGAAAATTTATTAAAGGCTGCAGCGGGAAACATTTTTATCAGAATCATTCTTATGCTTTAATTAACCGTTGAAAAAACTGTATAATCCTTTATTAAATTGTTTTGATAGAATTATCCAGATAACATTCAATTAATATGCCCTGATAAAAAAAATTATTTTACCGCAGGGCATTGAATTTGCAACCTGGAAATAACGCAAGTGTCGTTTGCAAATTTTTTTAATAATTCAAGTTAATTCTCGCAATCATGAAAACAGTTGTATTGATCCGTCATGCTAAATCTGATAAAAAATCTAAAAAAACGCGGGATATTGAAAGACCGCTCAGCAAACGGGGAAACAAAGATGCCCCATTGATGGGAAAAGTCCTGAAAAATCTTATTACACCAGAGTTGATCATTACAAGTCCGGCTGTAAGAGCACTTCGTACTGCACAGTCGATAGCTTCGGAATATAATATGAATGGGAATACCATCCAGTCAAATCCGGAATTGTACCTGGAGTCCAGGTCAACTTTATTAAAAACACTCAAGCAAACCAGTAATGATTACAATACTGTTTTCGTGGTGGGACATAATCCGGGCCTAACGGATCTTATTAATTACCTATCCCTGGAAACTATCGATAATCTTCCTACGAGCGGAGCATTTGCAATCAGTTTTGATACCGACAGCTGGGAAAATATAGATACTGGTAGTGGAAAGCTGCTCTTTTATGAATATCCAAAGAAGCACCGTAAAAAGGAAGAAGAAAATCAGAACCATGTAGAAACGTAGTTCTGTTACTATTACCGGGGTATCCATTTGTGTTTCCTGAGATAGCCTGAAAAGAATCTTCTTCAATCAGGCTGTGGTGCCCCGGTTCACTAAAAGCATTCTCAAACATCCGACTATTTACTTTTAAAAAAGGTAAGCCGGTAATGTTATTCAATTTCCCCTGGAAATGACCATTACCAGCGGAATATTCATCACTGTTTTCGTGATTTAGTTACAAGTCAGAATTGCTATTATCTTTACTCTCAGAAATTTGGCTATTTCAAATTATGAGGGACTATAAACTGACTATCCTGGTTCCTGTGTTTAATGAAGAAGATTGCCTTGTTCATTTTGCTGAAATCATGGATGAGTACCTTCATCAATCAAACATTTCATCTAAGATCTTATTTATAAACGACGGGTCCACAGATAACAGTGCTACATTGCTGGAAAAAATCTGCAGGGAGAAAAATGACTATTCCTATATTGAACTAAGCCGGAACAGTGGTTTGAGTACCGCCATTAAAGCAGGTATTGATAACTGCAAAACGGAACTTATTGGATATATCGATTCCGATAATCAGACAACACCCCTGGATTTTTTGTCATTCTTTCCATATTTTCCGGAATATGATATGGTGCTTGGAATAAGGGCCCGGCGGAAAGATACAGCAGTAAAAAAAATCTCATCATTACTGGCAAACTGGTTTAGAAATGTAATGATAAAAGATGGCATTCAGGATACAGGATGTCCTTTAAAAATAATTAAAACGGAATTCGCTGTACGGATGCCATTTTTTGATGGGATGCATCGATTTATGCCTGCCCTGGTGCAACTCCAGGGAGGAAAAGTAAAGCAAATTCCCGTTCAACATTTTAATCGTTTTGCGGGGGTGGCTAAATACAATTTGTGGAACAGGATGAGAAAACCTTTTTTTGATACGCTTGCATTCAGATGGATGCGCAGCCGTTATATTAATTATTCAATAACTAAAAGAATTGACTAACGGTACAATACATACGATTGGGTATGCTGCTCAGACATTGTTTGGTCTCCGGTTTTTTATACAGCTCTGGCAAAGCGAAAAAACAGGAAAAGTACAATCACCTTCGCTCTTCTGGCAGATCAGTTTATTAGCTTCCGTTTTATTATTGATATATAGCATTCTGGTAAAAGACTTTCCAATTATGTTTGGACAACTTCTCGGATATGCTATATATATACGAAATCTGATGCTTACAAAAGTATGGCAAGATTTCCACCGGGTTATAAAGTTGTTTTTAGCAGTTCTTCCTGTCCTGGCACTTATTGCTGTTTTTAGTGGCCCTAAGCATAATATAAATGAATTTGTAGAGTATAACTCAAATATATATTTGATGATATGGGGCATGATGGGACAAGTCGTATTCACATCGCGGTTTGTGTACCAATGGCTGTATTCCGAAAAGAAGAAGGAATCTGTTTTCCCTGCCGGGTTCTGGCTGCTGAGTATTACAGGCGCTACATTAATTTCATCATACGCTTTTTATTTACACCTGTACCCGATCATAATCGGTCATGCCATTGGGATGCTTGTATATATCCGGAATTTAATGATTCATTTTAATTTTTTAACAAAGAAAAGTAACAAGGTTATAAAATCTGAACCTAAATAGTCATATATAACATAACCAAATTCGTTTGTTCGAATTCACCATGCATCGCGTCAGGTATTTTGTTATAATAATATTACTATGCATTGCCTGTTTCGTGGTTAATCTTGGATTGTTGGAACCCGATCTCATGGAGTCACGTAATTTTATTACAGCACGTGAAATGATAGATAAAGGAAATTGGATCATCCCAACTATGAACAATGAACTTCGGCTGGAAAAACAACCCCTGGTAACATGGTTCACTGCAATAAGTGCAATGTGTGGAAATAGCATTACAAATAATTTCATTTTACGTTTACCCGCGGCCATTATTGCAACATTCATGGTCTTTTTCTTTTACGGAATTTGTTTTGAACTGACCAAACGCGATGATTTTGCATTTTTGGGAAGTATAATCTTTGCAACGAGTCTTTTAGTTGTTCAGATGGCAAGAGTGAATTCATGGGATATATATACCCATGCTTTCATGACAGGCTCCATCTGGTTGCAGTTAAAAGCACTCCATAAATCCGAAAAAAATATCGCGATCTGGCTCTTCGCCGGGTTATTGATGGGATTATCGATTTTCAGCAAAGGTCCGGTTGGTCTGTATGTGCTATGGATACCGTTCTTAATCAGTTATTATTTTTTTGTCGACAAAATAATTCTACGGAAAAATTATAAAAAGATTACAGGTATGTTCCTGCTGGCACTATTGATCGGATTGGGCTGGCATATTTATTTGTTTATGACTATTCCCGATGAAATCACAAATACTTTATCCAAAGAATCTGTTTCGCGTGGTACAAGGCATGTGCGGCCGTTTTACTTTTATTTTCACTTTCCGGTTTATATTGGAATCTGGGCAATTCCTATGCTTGGCTCATTATTTTTTAAGCCGATGCGTCAACGAATTTCAGATTTAGGGAATTACAAATTCCTGATATTATGGGTGCTTTCTGGTTTGATTTTATTGTCATTAATTCCTGAAAAAAAAGAGCGGTATATGCTGCCTCTCGAAATCCCAATGAGCTTAATGGTGTCGTACCTGTTTTATTCCATCTATCATAAAATCAAAACGGACAGAGCGACGGCGGGAGATCATTTACTGATTAAGATTCATGGGTGGGTCCTTGTTCTGATCCTGGTACTGTTACCAGTAATTGCATATGCCATTATTAAAAACTCCTTCTTCGATTTAAAATATATTATTGCTTCCGTTATTTCGATACTAACCGCGTGTATTTTAATCCTAAAATTAATCAAGCGCACTAACATAAATTGTTTTAAAGTTGTGTTTGTTTCATCAATATTAGTAGTTACCTTAATTACAACAATCTATTTACCGCTGGTTACTTACAAAATTTATAACCAGGGTTACCGGGATGTTTCAGTAGTGAAACAACAAGCTGAATATAATAGTGCCGAATTCCTTTCTGCCGGTGAACTCAATATGCAGCTTATATGGAAGATCGGAAAGCCAGTAAAGCCTGTTCCTGATATGAAACATTTTCAATTCAAAAACCAGGACAAGTATTTCATTTTTTGTTATTCTCCTATTGAAACCGTATTAAGTAATCAGCAACTTGAAAAAGTAAAAATTACAAGTTTGGGAATGTTCGATTGTAACCAGGATAAAGGAAGCTGCAAAATATATGTTGACATTATCGAAAATAAGTTCTAGCATCATTGCAATTTCGATGCTCTGTCCCGGTTGCTTCAACAGCGATAAAAACCGGAATTCACCTCCTGAAAATAAAAATATACTGAATATAGGGCATGCGGGCAGCGGGTTTAATTATTTATTCATGCCTTTTAATCCTTATCCTACCAACAGTTTTCAATCATTGAAGAATGCGCTTGCAAATGGTGCCGATGGTGTAGAAGTGGATTTACAATTGACTGCTGATCATAAGTTAGTTTTATTTCATGATTTCACCCTGGAATCAAATACGGATCTGAAAGGTTACATTATTAATTTCAACAGTACCGAGATTGTCGGTGTCCCTTACGAATGCGGTTTCCCTTATGACTTGTTTCAGAACGAAAAAATCATTTCACTACCTGAATGGCTAAATTATGCACACCAATTGCCGCAATTCCCATACTTGCACATCGATCTGAAGACTAATAATAATTCTGCCGAGTCAATGGCAGGTATCATGCTGAACGTATTGTTTGAAAATTTAAAGACAGTTGAATACCCATTGGAAAAGGTAATTCTCATTTCGGGTGATTACAATGTAATTACTAAAATATTAACTGAGTACCCGATGCTCAATTGTGCATATCAGCCCGCTGAATTCAATGAAGGTCTGAGCTGGGTGCAGCAACATGGATGTAAGTTTATGATAATAGATCAGAAACGACTGACGGGTAATGATGTAAAAACTGCTCATGAAAAGGGAATCAGGGTCATCGCAATGGGTGGCAGAGCTGAAAGTACTTTGTTAAAATTAATTGAAATGAAGCCCGATTTCATACAATCGAATAATGTGAAAATGCTTCATCACCTGCTTCAATAATTCGCATTGAAGAATAGGATGTTTTTAATAGTTCCCGGCTGTTTAAACTTAAAAATTGTAAACCAGGTTCAGTGACATACCATCCTTTGTAGGAAACAATCCTATTTTCAGCTGCTCTTTCACGGCTTTAGAATTTGATGTCCTGTGAAGTTCAGGGATCACAAGTCCGCTTGCCGCGCCGATTACATAGCCGGTCATAACGTCGGTGGGAAAGTGTTTTCCAGCCAGTACGCGAAATGTTCCATTAAGCGCAGGGACCACAACGGCAAACGACCACAACCCGATACGCCAGCCTTTTTGTAAATCGGGATGATAATCGTGGATGACTTTTGCGAAATAAAAACATGCTGCTGCTGTTTGCGAAGTATGGCCTGAAAAAAACGATTTTCGGGAATCTGAACTGGTACGTGTGCCAATATCAATTTCGGGATTATAAACATATGGGCGAGGACGTTTAGACAGGTTTTTAGCTATTTCGGTAGCTCCGTAATTAAAAGTAAACACCTCGGCATACATGACCAGTAAAGTTTTGATGTCTCTCCCGGTATGGTGTTCCGATAAAAATAAAGCAGGAAGCAGGGCCGTACTGAAAAGAACATAATCGCTGACCTTTCCGATCTGGGGATCCCAGTTCAGGGCTGATCCCCGGTCGAATGAATTAATGTCTTCTACTTTGGGAGGATTATTTATGATTTCCTCCTCCGAATACGGAGATGCATAATCGAGACCCTGTACCAGGAAAC
This sequence comes from Bacteroidia bacterium, assembly GCA_025450095.1. Next base: position 6,676 of record JANWID010000047.1, read on the forward strand.
CTGCACCGAAAGTAGCACCGGATATGAGAATGAAAGGTAATTCCTGTTTAAAGGATTTTTTATACGGAGGCAAAATAATAAGGTGTTCATGATTCGTGCAAATGGCGCAATAATCGTGAAGTGTGTCTTTAGGTTCAGGATGAGGTTTTCGTTGTGCCAGTGAAATTTCACTGGTAAGCAACAGGAATATCAATAAAAATATTGATTGTTTGCCAGTTTTGTTCATGATCATAATTTTTTTAAAAAAGGAATCCCATCGTCAACGTTATCAGCCTTTCCTCTTTAGATATAGCATAGTTAAGATTAAATACAGTCATTGCAAACGGATCGATCCAGATCCCGGCCCCGTATCCGTCATGCCACTTCGACGACTTCTCATCATCCACCCACACGCGACCTATGTCATAAAAGCCCACAACTCCGAAATGAGCCGGGAAAAGATACGTTTTAAATGTAAACAACTTTACACGAAGATCATTGTTGAAATAAAGTGAAGTTCGTCCTGCATAACGGCCACGCAGATGACCGCGAAGGTTGCCGTTTTCTCTTTTTACATTAAAACCACCCAACGTATTGGCATGATAAAACGCATAATCTCCAACTCGTGTTGCAGCACCAACGCGCATCGCCAAAACTGAACGGTTTGCAACAGGAACAAAAATACTGAGACGGCTTTCCAGGTTGGTTGTAGTGTAATTGGTATCTGAACCCATTGCACCCTGGGTTATCGTGGATGCCAGGAACTTAATGCCACGGAAAGTCAAAACGGAATCATCAATACTGGTAAATTCATATTCCACTTTACCGCCCATGAAATGAGATGGCTCCGAGTTATTGAGATAATTTGATCCTGTCTCAGAAGTGATAAACCGATCCGGAGTCTGCTCTACATTAATAAAAGAATATGCAGGTCCGATCTTTAAGCTATGATGTTTACCCAACATTCTTTTTAATCCAGGATATGCAAAAACCGCATCGTAACGAAGCCTGTAAAATTCATCATCATCAGTTATTCGTTCTGTTTCATTTCCCAGGCCAAAAAAATTGGTAATACTCTTCGGAGCGAGCACATATGTTTCAATATTAACTCCCCATTTACGAATCACCTTAATAAAGTCGCCATCATACAAAAGATTAAATGATCCTTCGAGCAATGATATATTGGCGACGATCCGTTGCCGGAAAGCATACGGCTCCTTCCTGAAACCATACGACTTAAGCAATACTCCTCCTCCGAGAAAAACTCCATCATCGCGGTTATATCCCAAAAATACCGCTGGTGCCAAAAGGTCATAGCGGTACGACTTGTATTTATAATCATTAATATACTTGTCATTTGAAGTCAGGTTCCGCGATTCATTACTTAACTCCAAAACGTTTTTATTTTTGTCGTCATACACTTTGGTTTTCCTGCATAAACCATCAACATGCGAGCGGTCGACAATACTGTCGCGTCCACTACCGCCAATAATTCGTACGAGGATACCTTTTTCTGCGTCCCCGTCAATAGAGAAAACATCTTCCCCGCCCCGGCCATAAATCCTGATTTCCTTTGTTTCATTTGTTTTAAAAACCCGTTCATACAATAATTTCTTATCCGGGTTTTCACCATCATACTTTCTTACAATAGTAGTTTCATCGTCTATTCGTGATACCTCAAAAATTTCTTTTTTATCACTCCCCACAATATCCACCAACCTGGAAAGGAATTCATATTGCCTGGTTGCAAATGAAGGAATCCGGTCCCTTCTCGCTTTCAATATCCGGATCATGCGGTCTCCGTCGATCTTATAAATAGTATCCGGAAATTGCCGGATAGCCTGTTCAATCCGGGTATCTGTAAGATGCGTTTGTAACGCTAATGCAAGGCTGTCCCAATCATGCCGCGACAATCGTGAAAGAAAAGCATGGTCGAAATTGCGGGCATTGAAATTTAGTCCCGGAACATCACGAATGTCTTCCTTGAAATCCTGGAATCTTCTTCCTGCCCATTTTCTTCCACCTATCCAGGGAAGTATTCCATCGAATCTTGCGAATGCCTGATCACGGTCTCTGGGTATGGGAATGTAGTAAAATTCCGATGCATCCAGTTCTTCGCAACGTGCTGTTTGGTTTTCATTACATGAAACCTTTCCCCAGCGCCATTGTCCTTCGTGCCGGTCCCAGTCGTTGATCCACATATCAAATAAGCGACTGGTAAGTAATGTATAATCGTCTATTTTGATATCGTTATTTTTTTTCATTTGCTTCAGTAACTGATCCGAGCTGATAGCCGATTCAATGTAATTGAAATTATCAACCGGGGCAATATCACCGCCAGCTCTCTTCTCTAGTACTGCAAGTGAGTTGGCGAATTCTTTCCGATACTCTGCAAGACTTTGGTCGTTTGGAATAAATCTTATTTCCGGATCATTGTGCAGCACTCCGGCACTTTCCGAAAGTCCTTCCATAACAAAAGCGGTATAAGGATGTGATGATGATGACTGATCACTAATAATATCAGCTGCAATGGTGTTAGTCAACATCGGCCCCAGGAGATTTTCGGGATATTTAACAACTGAACGCAGTGTCCATTCTTCGCCACTCTTGCTTTTCAGCTGCAATGATTTAGTTTGCTTGCCGCCGCCTTTCTTCATAATTTCCATTCCTCCCTGTTCGGTTTGAAGATCGATCAGTGGCACCTTAACCGGTGCTGTCCATGCTCCACGATAGTGTTCTCCAAGTAAAATTGTTTTTAATTTTCCCACTTCTAGGTTACGGTTAGCTACAATGGTAACCGTACTGTCACTTACATCTTTGTCGGCTGTGATGGCCGTGCTGTCGTTTGGCGAGGAATAAATATTATCCTTAAGTCTTTTTCTATAAATTAGGGTGCCCGTGCTGTCACCGGGTTCAATAAACTCCATCCACACGGCTCCGCTTTTGAAAAAACTTAATTTCACCAGTCCTTTCCCCACATGAGCAAATTTTGCACGCATTGTCCCGGTCCATCGAGGCTCATCGGCAGCTCCGGCAACAATATAGTCCTGGCGGTTGATCTTAAAGTATTGAAAATTCCGTTCAAGGCCCGATACATAAACCAGGTTATCATAACCATAAAATGTTGCTGACAGGTTTTTGCGCATCCTGTTATTCACCGGGTAAGAACGATCATTTTTAAAACCCGCAGCGACCCGGAATATAGGATAGAGGGATCCTATAACGGGTAGGGGTATATAAAGATTTTTATTCAGGTCCGTAAAGGGAAAAATATGTTGCTTAATGGAGAACCAGCCACCGTAATTTCCCATATTATAAATCGGGTGATGGCCAAGTACGATGATATTCTTCCGCTGGTTGTCATCTATTTCTTCCTTGATTGCGTCCAGCCATTCCTGCTGGCTGTTTATATCGCAGTCGAGCTCATTGGCCATTGTATCTGATTGCCAGTATGAGGTATTAACAGGTATTAGGACTACATTGGCAGGTAATTTTATTTCATCCGGACCTGTGCATCCTTGTTCAGGATAAAACAACTTCTCCTTGCCGGTTTTATCCTCCACATATTTTTTAACGGTTTCCCGGTTAAAATTTCCTTTGCCATGGGTACGGTCATGCCCATAAACAAAAAATAATTTTCCCTTATCTTTTTTTAGAAATTCAAACTGTTCATCCAGGTGTTTTTTCTGAACTACTTTTTCAATTTCGTTTTCGGATTGTTTTTTCTTCTTATAGATATGGTCGTTGAGATAAACAATCGCATGGGAAGAATCTTCCGTGTTAACTTGTTGTTTCAGGAGTTCAAATGTTTCATGTGTTGAAGAACTTTCATAATCCAGCCCTCCGACAAAAAATAATGTAAATTCCGGAATACTATCGGGAATTTTCTTTTCCTTCCAGTCATGTTCTTCATCACTGAAATATGGTTTCGTTGCGCCGCAGGCCGACAAAATCAAAAATGACAAAATGCAAAAAATGTTCTGTAGCCTGGTCATTCTTTTTCTTTATATGAAAACCTGAGTATTGTTCCCTTACCTGATTTCCCTTCATTTGCAATATAAAGTGTTGCTGAACTGTCGAACGCGATTCCTTCCGGTTGTTTGAATAATTTAGTGGAAAGCTTAATTGCGTGCATTATTTTACCTTCCTGATTAAGGATCAGCAGTACATTTCCTACTGCAGAAATCACATATATTTCACCGGTAACAGGATGAATTGCGATGCCAGAGGGTTGGAAAATGGACTTCGTACTGAGATTATAAAGGTTCATGACTCTCCGGATGAGATTTTTCTGCATCCCCAGGATCATTCTTTCCACTTTACGGACATCAATCAGAATTACCGGTTTTTCATTGAGCTTCTTAGTCACGGGGTTGAAACTGTAAATTGCTTTTTGGTAACGGTATTTCTTTTCATCTGTAAATCCCGCTCTTCCTTTACATGCAATTAATATTACACCATTGTTTCTATCATAACATAAGCCTTCCGTATCATTGAAATCATCCAAAGGTGTATCATGAACTACAGCGTGAACATTTTCATTTTCATTCAGAATAATTTCGGAAAGACTTCCGTCACTTTTCAGAATAAAGGCTGTATCACCCAGGATTACCAAATCTTCATAATCTGCTTTTTTACTGAATTTTATACTTCTCAGTACACGATTTGTGGAAAGATTATAATAATAAAGCGCACCTTTTTCATCATCAATCAAGGCAGCTTCGTCATTTCCGGTAATATTAAGTCCCGATACTTCCTTCAGCTTTTTCTCCAACTTGTATTCTTTATCCGGTTTACCCAGGGAATAGGGAACATAAAACGGATTCAGTAGTGTGCTGGTGCAGGTTGAAATCAGCAGCGAACAAAACAATGTCACATATAAAGTTGCAGAACAAAAAACGCCGTATCCTGAAAGCATAGTTTAAACCTGGTTGCTGTCATCATTATTAACAAGTGCTCCATGTTGCAGCCAGTCTGTATTTATGCAATTTTACTGCCAACAGATTACTGAGGAAAAAGTGGGGAATATGTTTCCATGTTTTCCCAAAGGGTACATTATTTGGTTGATTAGTAAATTCAAAAATTAAAACTGATCACATGAAGCTTTTAACTGCTTTCGTTATTTTTTTACTGTTATCCACATCCGGATATACTCAAAATCCGGAAACACCCACCTTCCGGCTTTTCCTGATCGGCGATGCAGGAGAAGATGATACGACCGAAGCAACTTTGCGGGACCTGGGTGTAATGCTTAAAAAATATCCGAACAGTGCAGTGATATTTCTGGGAGATAATTGTTACCGGCATGCGGCGTACGGTTTACTGCCATTCAATGTAAAGGGTTTTGACAACAGTAAAATCGCAAGGCAACGAATGGCTTCACAATTCAATATCCTAAAAGACTATGAAGGCTGGGCTTATTTCATACCGGGAAATCATGACTGGTGGAATTATACCAATCTCCATAAGGGGAAAAAGGCTTTGATGAAAGAAGAAAATTATGTTGAAAGCACATTAAAAAATTTCAAATCCCTTAAAAACAATGGAAGTACATTCCTCCCCGATAGCGGGCATCCCGGCCCAGTCGTACGTGAATTCAACGGCGACCGGACACGGGTTATATTCCTTGATTCATACCGCCTGATACTTGATGAAGGAAGGAGAAGACGCGATACATTACAACTAAATGCATTTTACCGGAACATGCGCAAAGCACTGAAGGAGGGGATTGCAAAAAAACAAAAGATTATAGTTGTTGCACATCACCCTATCCATGCGAAAGGTAACCATTCAATACCTCTTGAAGCATGGCAAACAATGGTGAAGCGTTTCGCGGATGCCAATACGAATTATCCACCTTATAACCGCATGGCTACTAGTCTCGACAGTCTTCTTAAAGAAGAACGCCGGCCGGACATTTTTTACATCTCAGGACATGAACATTCACTGGAGTACTTTAACAACGACAGCCTGCAATATATTGTAAGCGGTGCCGGAAGTAAAGTGGACATGGTGGACTATAGGGAAACCGTACTTGAAAACGAATATTTTATCTGGAACCAGGAAGGTTTTTTTGAAATTGAATTTTACGGTAAGTACGAAAGGATAATAATACACCACAGGAAAGATATTAACTCAAAGCTGGAGGAACATTGCCTGATTGGGTGCAATCCGCCTAACTAATAAAATGATTGGTTATGATTTTTATGATTTATTATGATGGATATTTTATGATTAAGAGAAAATACTTTTCAGATATTTATTAAAACCTATACACTGCTGTGATCCCGCTTGAAGTGCCGGGAGCGAACGGGTAAAATCCCAGCTTCTGATCCTTATCAATTTTATCACGATGCAACCGTGGAACCAGCAACCCGCTTAAGGTGCCAAGTGTTACACCTGTTGCAAGATCGGTCGGGAAATGTTTTCCGGCAATATGACGAAGATATACTGTAGTACCCGTTGCTGCTATTGCAACTCCATATGCCGTGTAGGAAACGGCCGATTTCGGATAATAACTGCTAAAGATACTTGCAGTAAAAAATGTGCTGGTAGCCACCAGTGCAGGATGACCTGCCAGGAATGCATTCTTCATGTTTCCACTGGTACGTTCATCCAATGGTACTTCAGTATCGTATGTTTCCGGCCGATACCTGTCGACAAAGTACGCTGTTCCGGTATAGAATAACCCTGTTACACACATTGCTTCCAGGTACAATAACCCGATCTTACCAGCTTCCTGCCTGATTTCTTTGCTTAACAACATGGTAAATGCATACGGAATGCTTCCATAAAATAAATAATCGCTGGCTATATCCGCATTTTCATCCGACATTCCTGCCGCCCATCGGTCGATCTTTGGAATATCGTTTTTATCAAGATCCAGTATCTGCTGTTCCGTTGAACGATCCTTATTATAAATTACAGTAAAAGCATAGCCTGACCACACACCGCAGAGGACTGTAACCGGAATATCAACAGGTAGATTCAGGTGATAAATTTTATCAGTGTTTGTGTGAGATGTGGATGTATCCGGAACTATATTGCTCACGGTATCCACCTGTGAAAATGAGTTGGTGCTGAATACCAGGAAAATTGCAATCAGAAAATAATTATAAAATTTCATGTTCAAATTATTATTAAAGATTAATCTGCCTCAACATTTTACAAATATTAATCCATCCGGGTGTTTATCCCCTGAATGCAAATAGCAATTGAATTTGTAAAATCAGCACCTCAAAGTGAGCAATGAAATCCCCAATATATTCAAACGGGGAAATTCGCTATTTAGAATTACCAAATGTATTTCCAGTACAATCGCCGGGCATGTTCCTGTCAAGCCAATCCAGGCGTTCGGTCAGCCATTGTTTTAGAAAAGATATTTCTTCGGGATATGAATTAAATACATATTTATTCGGCCATACATCCTTACCCAGTATATGCCATTTGCGAAAATTCCGGTGTGGCGCATCACCTAACAGGGTCACCTGTTCATCAATAAAGTTCATAAGTGCTTCCGTGCTGAGTTTATTTTCCCGCAAATTAAGCCACTTGCATTTTAACTCACTCCGAAATACAGGATCATCAATCAATCGTTCCCACCAAAACGGAACAAGCCAGGGATCTTTGTTGCAGGTGTAATTATATTCGTATGCCCAGCCTGAAGTCATGTAACCCTCACAATATTCTACATTACCCATCGCCAGATTAAAATCCCATACCGGGCCCATAACCATCTTGCTTCCCATCTGAGAAGGTGCCAAATAAAAGTATGTGCTCAACCGGTAGCTATCAATGTTCCGGGTGACTTCGCTCACTATAAAATAATCAATGAATGACTGCATATCGATCAGGCGGTGGTATCCGGAATCATTTCGTAATGGAAAGGGATCTACCAGGGAAGATTCAATATTGTACATAATATTACAAAGGTTTAATTTCTGCTGTGTTGAAAGTGAATCTGCCGGAGGGTCAAAAAAATGAAAATCCACTGTTTGCCATGAGGCTCCATTCGGTTTGTAGGAGCTCTCAATATAATTTTCCTCTGCATCACATTTCCGCGGTTGGCGTACGCCGGCAGGAGCTTTCTTTTTATCTTTCTTTTCCGAGATTCTGCTTTGATTTCCCACGTACCTCGAAAGTTTCCCGGGCTTCACGAACCTCGTGGCATCACCCGGGCGGTCAATTCTAAGTATATACCCTCCTGTTATTGTCGTTCCCGGACTCACTTTTTCTTTCGGGGAACCTGCATTTATCCGCATTTCACTTCGCTTAATTTTTTCCTCCAAAACATACACGCCTGCATATTTATTATTAATGAAAAGTTCAACAAATACTGTTTGAGATGCATACCTTCCAAGATCGCGTGAAATTTTATATGCAATAACATCTCTAAGGAGTGTCTTATCAGAATAAGGAGCATAAAGTATCCACTCGCTTTCAGGAGGCATTCCCAGCAACGGCGCAACCATTGGTACTTCATTCTGATCAATAAGATGGAAGCTATATGATTTCTTTGAATTATTTTGAGATGAAGAACCCCTGATCTCAATCATTATTTTTATTTTAAAAATATCTTCTGCTCCTGAATCCTGCAGGGAAGAATCGATGCTCATAACAGCTTTGATTCGTTTGCTGTCATGAATTCGTTGCCTGCCTGTTTCAATTTTAATTACAGGAAGATTGGATACGAATGTTGAATCCTTTGGGAAAAAACAATTTTCATAAGAATAGCCAGAACCGGTAACAGTATTTATACCGGTAAGAAAAATGCAAACCAGCCCGGGAATGTGGAAATTCATCACGAAAAAACAGGCAAAAACAAAGCCGAAATACAGTAAAACCGCTGGTTATACCATTTCTACCTAAGGTATACGTAGTCACCTTTGGGATCTGCGTCAACCCTGATTTCTGTTTTCTTTTCAAAAAATAATTTGTACCCCTGGCGGAGGTTTGTCCAGAACTCAATTACGTCGTGCTTGTGTTCATAGCGCTCGCGGTTGCGATTAAATATTTCATCTGTCATCCGGAATGGAAAAATATATACCGGTATTTCTTCCTGGCCATTATTTTTTGCGTGGACTGCATAAACATAAATTTCTTTAATCAGGTCATCCGTCATAGGAAAACAACCGGCGGTATAACATGAACCATGAATGAAAATATCTTCTCCTGCATTAATAGTTTTCAATTTGGCTATGTCCGCTTTATTCGGATAGTTAATTCCAAGTGACAGATAAAAATTACTGGCAGGGTTGAACCGGTTGATGTAATAAAATCCTTCGGGTACCTGGTTATCACCCTGCTTCCGCTTCGGACCTAATTCGCCCGAAAGTGTACACACGGGAAAAGTTTTGAGAAGACGATATTCCTGTTCGGAAAGCTTCTTACCATAAAGTTCTAATAATTTCTCTTCTTTATAAGCAACTATCAAAAGATTAAATCCGGATGCTTCCAGTTGGTGTTCCTGCAAATTGGAAACAACCACTTTTTCTTTTTCATCAAATGCGTTTCGAACCCGTTCAAATTTTTTTTGTTGTGATAAAAAATCTGATTGCGTTATACTGAAAGTCAGTAATATTAATATCAGGGTAACCTTAGTCATCATCGTAAAAATAGAAAATTTTATTATTACAAATACAGAAGAGGCACCAGATTGGGTTAATGATAAAACAAATTACAACAAGATGTTACGAGAAAAACAAGAAAAGGAACAAGATTAGAATATCAGTAAAATAGATCTCGTTCCTTTTCTGTAAATCATTTAAAATCTTGCTTTAGTTTTCGCATCGGCTATAAAAAAATTAGATTTTCATTTTACATGAGGTCAATTTGAGGCTTGCAGATTACTGATTTTCAATTCATTATTTAATCCTCCTGGAAAGTAAAATTCCTTTATTATACCCCGGTAAAAACTCTACATTTGATCCTGATAAAAATGAGAAAACGGATTTTTTCGCTGATCTTAATTTTCTGTATCAGTTTTACTGTTGCAGGATATTATCCTTTTTTTAAAATGCTGCAATACCGGGTACGACAGGAAATCAAGCACCGCATCAAGTCAGGTTTGAATAAAAGCGATTTGCAGGTAATTACTTTCCGGAAACAAGATAAAATCGATTGGGTCCGGCCAGGTAAAGAGTTCCGTTTGGACGGTCAGTTTTATGATGTTGTCCGAAAAGAAATCATTGACGGAAATTTGATTTTTCATTGTATCAATGACGAGCAGGAAAAAATTCTTTTCGCAACACTGGATCAGATGGTGAAGGGCAATCTGAATGATGGACAGACAACGGAGGGGCAGACTGCACTGCTTTTATGCAAAATATTCACAGAAACTTATTTCATTAAGGATACAACATTTCTTTTCTATACCAAATGTTGTGATGTTTGTTTTACCGAATACCGGTTTTCAGAAATACAAGTATATATGGCTCCCGAGTTTCTGCCTCCTGATATGATTTGATTTTTTTGTTTTAATGAAATACTGATTAAGGATTGAAATTCCTGGATATAGAAATCATGGATTTTGCGATTAGTGCAGCTCATTAAAATTTCCCGAAAAGGCGCAGAGCCTGTAACAATTAAATTTTCTATTTATCAATTGTCTCCTTTTATGGGGAGCTAATTCCATATTATACTAACTTAAAATATTTATGAATCGCTTAATTATATATTTATGTTTATTCCTGTTTATCCATGGTGCCGTGGCGGCACAAACCCTCACTGTCACGGATATCACCACGCAACAGTCCATTCCCGGTGTTGCAGTGTATAGCGGTGATCAGCGTATACAGGGAACCACTAATGCAAAAGGTGAAATTTCCATTTCATCCTTCAACTCATCCGATACCCTGTACTTCCGCCATCTTGCGTATGAACTAACGGCAATTCCATATACGCAGTTGGAATCATTGGGCTACAAAGTTGCTCTAAATGAAGCTACCGTATCGATAGGTGAAATAATTGTTTCTGCAAACAGGTGGGAAGAGAACCAGCTGGAAACACCTTACCGTATCAATAAGATCACCCCGAGGGAAGTATCGTTTCAGAATCCGCAAACAGCTGCTGATCTCCTGGGTACCGGAGGTTATGCTTATATTCAAAAAAGCCAGTTGGGAGGTGGTTCACCGATACTTCGTGGCTTCGCAACCAACCGCGTACTGCTGGTTGTTGACAATGTAAGAATGAACAATGCCATCTTCCGTACCGGCAATGATCAGAATGTTATTTCGCTGGATGCAAATGCAATGGAAAGTACCGAGATCCTGTTTGGTCCCGGAGC
>JANWID010000048.1 GCA_025450095.1 Bacteroidia bacterium
GAGTACCTGAAGGTGCTTGTAAAGGAGCCAGAGAATGAAAAAGTGCTGCGCAATCTCGCCGATTGTTACCGACTGACGAGCAACTCGGAGCAATCTGAGCTTTACTATTCGAAAGTGGTGAAAATGCCGGGAGCGCGTCCGCTGGATAAATTTTATTATGCGCAATCACTGATGTATAATGCCAAATATGAGGCAGCAAAAACTTACATCGAAGAATATGGTGCGATAACTACAACGGATGAGCGGGTAACAAATTTTCTGAAGGCTATCGAACATATTGATGAATTTATGAAGGATAGCTCAAAGACACGCGTTCATAAAATTCCGATTAACAGCGACAAGGCGGATTTCTGTCCTGTATTCTATAAGAATGGTGTTGTCTTTACTTCTTCCCGTGAATCGGGTGGCGGCAGAGATCGCGTGCACACATGGACCGGTAACCCATACCTCACCTTGTATTATGCAGAAGGAATGGAAGCCAACCTGCGTTCACCGGAATTATTCGCAAAGCATAATGAAAGTAAATTCAATGATGGCCCTGCTTCATTCAATGAACAGGGAGATGTAATGTATCTTACCCGTAACAACAGTGAAGTTTCTGATAAAGCGGGCCAGGTTGTGAAGTTGAAAATTGTGGAAACAAAACTTGTTGACAGCGCATGGACGAAGCCGGTAGATTTACCATTTGTAAATAAGAAATTCAATACGGCACATGCCTGGGTCACTAAGGATGGAAACAAAATGTTCTTTTCGTCTGATATGGCAGGAGGTTTTGGTGGAATGGATATTTATTTCGTACAAAAAACCAACAACACCTGGGGTTCACCAATAAATGTTGGAAATAAAATAAATACAAAGGGCAATGAGATCTTCCCATACATGGGAGCTGACACTACATTATATTTTGCTTCCGATGGTCTTGTAGGAATGGGCGGACTCGATATGTACCAGTCGAAATATTCTGACAGCACATTCGCAGACCCGGTGAACATGGGATATCCCATGAACACACATAAAGATGATTTCGGTTTGATTGTAGACCAGACTGGAGAAAAAGGATACCTGTCATCAAACAGGAATGGTGGTAAAGGTGATGATGATATTTATTTCGTTCAGTTGTTTAAAGATCTATTTGTTTCCGGAACGGTAACGGATAAGAAAACAGGAGCGCCAATTGAAATGGCTGAAGTAATTCTTCGTGACCGTGAAGGAATGGAGCTGCAGAAGTTTATTACCAAAGCGGATGGCACCTATGAATTCAAACTTGATTTTAATAAGGATTACACGATTGTTGCACAAAAGACCGGGTTTTCCGCTGAGACAAAAACACTGTCGACATTTGATGTTACTACAAACCGTTTTATTGTTGACTTCCAGCTTCAGAAAATTAGTGTTGGTGTTGAAGGAATTGTTTCCGATAAAGAAACAGGTCAACCGTTGGAAGCAGCTACGGTTTCTTTGATGTCCAAAGAAGGAAAAGAACTTGCTACAATCACAACCAAAGCGGATGGTTATTATTACTTCGAACTACAACCGGATAAAAACTACCGTGTTAAAGGTACTCAGGAAGGTTACTTTGCAAAAACAGAAGCAGTGAGCACTAAAGGTGTGAAAGACGGCGTGATCAAAAAAGACCTACCTCTTGAAAAACTGATCCTGAATAAACCGATTCGTCTCGATAATATTTATTATGACCTTGCTAAATGGAATATCCGACCGGTTGCTGCAAAAGAACTTGATAAGCTGGTTCAGGTGTTGAAGGATAATCCAACAATCGTAATCGAGCTCAGCTCACATACCGACTGTCGTGCAAGCGACGCGTATAATTTAACACTGTCAGACAAGCGTGCAAAATCTGCTGCGAAATACATTGTTGAAAAAGGTGGCATATCTAAAGATCGTATAACCGGAAAGGGTTATGGCGAAACTATGTTAATAAACCGTTGCGCGAATGGTGTGAAATGTACCGAAACAGAACACCAGGAAAATCGTCGTACGGAATTTAAGGTGATCAAACTCTGAAAAAACTAAATATTACATGTTCCCCCCTCCCGCCTATGGCGGGATTTTTCATTTAGCCCCCTTTGTATTTCCGGGCTATTCAATTGATTTTTATAAGCTTAGATACAATGGGTAGAATCTGCCCTAAAAAAGGTTATATTTGTATTGACTGATAAGCTCTTATGTAATGAAACCGCCTCGCCGGCTGTATATTACCATATTTTCTTTTTTGCTGGCCTCAGGATGCATGACGGTGCTTTTTACTTCATACAACCGGTCGGACTTTTTTTGCTATAGCAAATCGGAAAAACTAATTGAAGAAGATGAGGAGGAAGGTGCTGGTCGCATTCCTTTAAAAGACCGGATCGATCTTGCCATTCTCCAGGAAATTGAACTTACAAAAGATCTTTCTACCAATACAGTTCCTCGTGAGCGTTTGCAGTTTGCTTATGAATATGCAGAACAATTGCGTAACACAAACAACGGGAGAGTGAACGGTGCAATTCCGGGAATGAACTGGAAAGAACGCGGACCCAAAAATGTAGGCGGACGTACTCGTGCCATCCTCATTGATCCGAATGATCCAAGTCGTAAAACTGTTTGGTCTGCAGGAGTAGGTGGCGGACTTTGGAAAACAACGGACATTACTGTGGCAGCACCCACCTGGACAGCGGTGAACGATTTGTTCAGCAACATTGCCATTACAACAATTGCATATAATCCGGTCAATCCGCAATTAATTTATTTTGGAACCGGTGAAGGATACTTTAATGCCGATGCCATTCGTGGTGATGGTATCTGGAAATCTGCAAACGGAGGAACAACCTGGACACAACTCGCATCCACAATTGGAAATGCGAATTTTCAATACATCCAGAAAATAGTTGTTCATCCCGTTACAGGTGATGTGTATGCCGGAACACGCAATGGTTTGTTCCGCTCCAGCGATGCAGGAGTTACCTGGGTGAAAGTGCTGGGAGCCGGCACGGGAGCTTCTGATAACCGCGTCAGCGATATAGAGATCGCCGCCGATAACAGTATTTATGCAGGTATCGGAATTTTTACCATCGATGGTGTTTACAAATCACCATCCGGTGCAGCAGGGTCATGGACAAAACTGAATACAGGCGCCAATGGTTTTACGACCAACGGTTTCAACCGTGTGGAACTTGCTTGTGCGCCATCTAACGCCAATACCCTATATGCAGTTACTCAGAACTCATCCACAACCGGTGTTTACCAGATACTTCAATCGGTTAACGGCGGCACTTCCTGGACTGTACGCAACAATCCTGTTGATGCCGATGGAGGGATTGGAACAGATTTCACCCGCGGTCAGGCGTGGTATGATCTGATTGCTGCGGTAGATCCCAATAGCGCAAATACACTTTATGTCGGCGGCGTGGATCTTTTTAAAAGTGTGGATGGTGGAAACAGCTGGCAACAGATATCACACTGGTATGGCGGATTCGGATTCCAGGAAGTACACGCCGATCAGCATGCAATATTGTTTGAACCCGGAAGCTCATCAGTAATTTATTTTGGTAACGATGGAGGTATTTTCCGCACTTCAAACGGAACGGCAGCGATTCCATACCTGATATCAAAAAGTGAAAATTACAACGTAACGCAATTTTATGCCTGTGCCATGAACCCCACAGCATATTCTTCGCAGTTTATCGCCGGTGCACAGGATAACGGATCACAACAGTATAACTCCCTTGGCGTAAACGCTACGATAGAAGTTACAGGCGGCGACGGATGTTTCACGCACATCGACCAGGATCAGTCGCAATACCAGTTTACTTCTTACGTGTACAACAATTATTACCGGTCTACCAATACTGGCGGAACCTTTACGGGAATAACCAGCAATAATACCGGGTATTTTGTCAACCCTACCGATTACGACAACCTGAATAATAATTTGTACGCCAGCAAAAACGCTGGAGATTATTATGTGATCCTGGGAGCTCACGCTTCAAATACTCTTTCAACAAGAACCATTGCCGCATTCAACAGCGGCCGGGCGACTCATATCAGTGTTTCTCCGAACACTTCAAACAGAGTTTTCTTCGGACTAAGCAACGGGCGCATCGTCAGAGTTGACAATGCTCACGCTACAACACCTACGGAACTAAACATCACCGGCGCCGGCATGCCCTCAGGCGCGGTATCATGCATTGCTATCGAAAACGGAAACGATAATCACTTACTGGTTACTTATTCCAATTATGGTTCAGTAAGCGTTTGGGAAACCACGAACGGAGGAACTTCATGGATCTCCGTGGAAGGCAATCTACCGGATATGCCTGTACGCTGGGCACTATTTAATCCTTCGAATCCGGCCCAGGCAATTATAGCCACCGAGATTGGCGTGTGGTCCACGGATCTTCTTAATGGCGCTTCCACTTCATGGGCGCCATCGTCTACCGGTCTCGCCAATGTGAGAACAGATATGCTACAGATCCGCAGTTCTGATAACCTGGTAATTGCAGCAACGCACGGAAGGGGATTATTTTCATCAGATGTATTTACTGCAGCACATGCGGAGTTTGTCAGCGATCGTCGGCTGGCATATTCTGGCAAACCCATAACGTTTACTGATGCATCATACAAATCGACAGCATGGTCGTGGAATTTTGGAGATGCTACTACTTCCATAATTCAGAACCCGGTGAAAACATATTCCACCCCGGGTCTCTATACAATTACTTTACAAATAAACGGAAACCCTGCTTTACAGCAAACAAAAACCTCCTACATCCAGGTGCTTCCAAACAGGGGAATTCCATATAGCCCCGCAGCAGGCGGAAACTTTGATGTGAGTCCATTGGAATTTGGATCGGAAACAATTTCGGGAACCCCTTTCGAGCGTGGGAACTCCACGGTTGCAGGTAAGAATGGAACTTTCAGCGGAAGCAGCGCTTGGGTCACCGGATTAACAGCCTCAAATTATCTTGATAATACCGATGCCCGTTTGTGGACACCAAATTATAATTTCACTCTACCCGGAACGTACACGTTGAAGTTTTACAGGAAAAATATTTTTGAAATTGGATGGGATGGATTTGTAGTAGAATATTCACTGAATAAAGGGGATAGCTGGACGCCACTCGGCACCGTTTCGGCAAACTGGTATGACTTTGCAAATTCCGCCGGCGCAACTTCATTCCCGGTGAACCAGCCATATTTTAACCAGACAAAATCTTCATTCACTCTTTGCCAGTACAACGTATCATCACTTGCAGGAAATCCGAATGTAGCTTTCAGAATGCGATTTAAATCGGATGTTACCGTGACGGCTGCGGGAATGGCAATTGATGAATTTGAAATAACGGGTCCATTCAATACACCATTACCGGTGGAACTCATATTGTTTACAGGAGAAGCTAAAAATGATTTCAATGCCATAAAATGGCAGACGGCTTCCGAGATAAACAACGATCACTTTGAGCTGGAACGTTCCCTGAACGGTTATGATTTTATTCATGTAGCAACCATAGAAGGAAACGGAACGAGCAGCCAGCTGCATGAATATGCTTATGATGACAGTCCTGTTAAAAACATGAATTATTACTATCGCCTTCGCCAGGTTGATTATAATGGCAACATCACATATTCAGCGGTTATTCTTGTAAAACGCGATAGTGATTATTCCGGATTTATTCATTCTCTATTGCCAAATCCGTTTCATGATAAAGTAAGTATAATATTTAACAGGGAAGTTAAAGAAGAAATCACATTTGAACTTTTCAACGTTACGGGTAATAGAGTGTTTACCGAAAAGTTGTCACCAGGCGGCGTGACGTATACAGTTGACTTTTCAAATTCTTCACTCGCAGCGGGAGCATACCTGGCGAGAATCACAACTGGAAGCGAAACACGTTCTTTCAGGGTATTCAGGCAGTAACAACATTTACATTATTATGATTTCTTATGATGGATATATTATGATTTATTTATTGATATCATAATTTATTCATCATAAGAGATCCGTTCAAATCATAATTATCTATTTTTTCTTTTTTTGAAGTTATCTTTTTTCTTTTTACCGGATTTTTCCTGAAAAGGTTTTAGGTTGCGTGATTGCACAACAGGTTCTTCCCCATACAATAAAAAGTCAATCTGTTTTTTAACCAGGTCTGCATTTTTAACTACCACCAGCACTTCATCTCCCAGGCGGAAAACTTTTCCGGAACGGTGACCGATGATGCAATAATTTTTTTCATCAAGCTCATAATAGTCATTACCAATATCACGAAGCCTGACAAGACCTTCACATTTATTTTCGGTCAGCTCAACATAAAACCCCCACTCCGTAACTCCTGAAATAATGCCATTGAACACTTCACTTTTTTTCCCCTGTAAAAACTGAACCTGTTTATATTTAACGGACGCCCGCTCTGCTTCGGATGCTTTTATCTCCATATCCGTTGCGTGCTGGCAGAGTTCTTCAAATTTATTTTTATCAACGGTAGAGCCGCCATTCATATAGTGATCGAGTAGACGATGCACCATTACATCGGGATATCTTCGGATCGGCGAAGTGAAATGCGTGTAGTATTCGAAAGCAAGGCCATAATGACCGATATTCTCCGTAGTATAAACAGCTTTCGACATGGTTCGGATGGCAAGCTGTTCCAGTACATTTTGTTCTTTCTTTCCTTTAACATCTTTCATAAGCTGATTAAGCGAATGTGCTATTTCTTTTTCCGATTTGGTGTTGATCTTATATCCGAATTTACCGGCGAATAGTGAAAAATTTTCAAGTCTTTCCTGAACAGGAGAATCATGAATGCGGTAAACAAATACCGGTGCGGAGGATTGATCTTTACTCTTTTTCTTTTTCGGATATTTTGCATGATGCATTCCGATAAATTCGGCAACCTTACGGTTTGCGAGCAGCATGAATTCTTCAATCAGCTTATTTGAATCTTTGTTTTCTTTCGTATAAACACCAAGCGGATTTCCATGTTCGTCGAGACGGAATTTAATCTCTACTTTTTCAAATGTAATGGCACCATTCCGGAAACGCTCCGCCCGCATCTTTTTTGCCAGCTGATCCATAAACAATATTTCTTTGTTAAGCGGACCTTTGCCGGTTTCAACTACCTGCTGCGCTTCTTCATATGTAAAGCGCTTGTCGGAATGAATCACTGTACGACCATACCATTCATCGAGAACCTCGGCTTCATTGTTTATAGTAAAGATTGCCGAATAACACAGTTTATCTTCTTTCGGCCGCAACGAACATACATGGTTAGATAATTTTTCCGGCAACATGGGGATCACCCGGTCAACCAGGTAGATTGAAGTTGCCCTATCGATCGCTTCATTGTCCATTTCGGTTCCCGATTTCAGGTAATGGGAAACATCCGCGATATGTACGCCAATCTCCCAATGATTATGATCAAGCGGTTTAATAGAAAGTGCATCATCAAAATCTTTTGCGTCGGCAGGGTCAATGGTGAATGTTAATGTATCACGCAGATCACGGCGTTTCTTTATTTCTGCTGCTGAAATTTCATACGCAATTTTTTTTGCTTCTTTTTCAACAGCCTCCGGAAAGCGGAGTGGAAAACCATATTCTACCAGGATGGCATTCATCTCGGCAGTGTTGTCGCCGGGATCCCCGAGCACCTCGGTAATTTCACCTGCTGGATTCTTTGTGCCGGGAAGCCATTCGGTTATCCGCGCTACGGCTTTTTGGCCGTTTTTTGCTCCATGCAGTTTTGACAGCGGGATAAAAAGATCAATGTTCGATTTGTTGCTGTCGGGTACCAGGAATGCAAATTTGTCGAGCACCTGTAATGTTCCTACTACTTCATTCTTTTCACGACGGAGTACTTCAACAACCTTACCTTCCTGCCGACCACCGGCACGCATGGCGGATAATAACACTTTCACCGTATCGCCATTCATTGCAGTTCCGGTATGCCTGGGTGAGATGTAAATATCGTCGTCAAAGTTTTCATTAATAACATAGGCTGCTCCGGAAGCAGTGATGTCGATAGTACCTTCAATATACTGTTCAACCGGAACCGTTTTAAAACGACCGGTATCCTGTTCAATCAGGTCGCCGGAAAGAACGAGTTCCGACATCAATCGTAAAAGAAGCTTTTGATTTGCTTTACGGTCATCAATAAATAAATGCCGGGAAAAAAGCACAGGGTCGTGTTGTTGCAAAAGCTTGGAAACCTGTTTGTGATTAAATGCTCTGGTGGGGTGTTTGCGAAGTATAACTCGCAGGGCATTTTTTAAGGGTTCGACTCCTTGTTCTGTTTCTTTGCGGGGCTTTTTTGCCATAAATCTGAAAATGTAATGCAAAGATAGAATATCGGCGGGTGTATCTTATGATTTACCACTCCTGCCAGAAATATTTTAGTGATACTCCGGAAATTTCCTATCGGATTATATGCAGATTTTTGGAGGTTCACTCAGAAATGTTTTCCTCACAAATTGCTTATATTTGTTAAATGATTTACAAAGTGACCGTAAACAACGACCGTATTATCATGGCAGAACCAGGTAATGACGGCACCATAAAACTTGACGATAAAAAGCTGAAGCCGGATATATTTGAAGTGCGTGACGGGGTTTTTCATGTCATAATTAATAACCGGTCTTATAATGCGGAGCTTGTGCAACACAATCCGGAAGAAAAAACTTTTAGTATTCGCGTTAATAACAACATCTATTCTGTTTTGCTCCAGGATAAATATGATGAACTGCTGAAGGAACTGGGATTGGATAGTCAGTCTTCAAGGCGTGCCGCAGATCTCAAAGCACCGATGCCCGGATTGGTTGTAGAGGTTGCTGTGGCAGAGGGCCAGGAAGTTAAAAAGGGAGATAAGCTGATTGTTTTGGAAGCCATGAAAATGGAGAATATTCTGAAAGCTTCTGCCGATGCCACAGTAAAAAAAGTAAATGCTGTTAAAGGACGTACAGTTGAAAAAAATGAAACTCTCATAGTGTTTAACTGAATCACAAATTTATGGAACACGAAAATAGTCGCAGGAATTTCCTGAAAAAATCAGCACTGATCACACTCGCAGGAGCAGGATTACGTTTGGGTGCCAATAACCTGGTTGCCGGAAATATTTTATCTGCCGATGAGCCTGCTTTTACATTGCCGGAGCTTTCGTATGCACCTTCAGCTCTCGAGCCACACATTGATGCCATGACCATGGAAATACATCATGGCAAACATCACCGCGCCTATGTTGATAATCTCAACATAGCTGTTTCCGAATTAAAAATGGAAAAGAAAACTCTTGAAGCAATGATGGCAACTGTTTCGACGTACCCAGTATCAGTACGCAATAATGGCGGAGGTCATTTTAATCACAGCATGTTCTGGCAGATGATGACTCCGTCAGGAGGAGGAAATCCTACAGGGCCGATAGAGAATGTCATCAATGGAACATTTGGCAGCTTCGAAGCTTTTAAAAATAAATTCAATTCAGCAGCGCTTAGCCGGTTCGGATCAGGCTGGGCATGGTTGGTTACAAAAGATGGTGCGTTTACCATCGGCTCTACTCCCAACCAGGATAACCCCTTAATGGATGTTTCCGAATTAAAAGGAACACCATTAATTGGAATGGATGTCTGGGAGCACGCGTATTACCTGAAGTACCAGAATAAACGCATCGACTACATCAACGCCTGGTGGAATGTGATTAATTGGGCGGAAGTGAACAGGAGACTCGTTGCCGTTAAATAGCTACGGATTACAGATCCATTAACTTTTACTTTGTGCGAATATGATGCGATCCCTCACGCATTTTCATCCCGAACGAAGTGAGGGATCACTTAATGCAGAATCAAATTTAATGTTTTACTTTTTGTTGAATTAAATCTGTGACATCTGTAAGCAGTACATCCGATTCCGCCGCGACCTGAATCTCTGCCCGACGGCAGGCGGGTGTAATCAATACCTACACCAGTGTAATATCAAACTGCACCAGGTCCACAAACTCCTGCACGCGCTGTTCCACTTCTTCTTGTTCGAGATCCTGGATTCGTTCCATACCAAACTTTTCTACACAAAAAGAAGCCATTGCAGAACCGAAAATAATTCCGCGCTTCATATTCTCAAAAGAAATGTCTTTTGTTCTTGCCAGGTAACCGATAAATCCTCCTGCGAATGTATCACCTGCACCGGTTGGATCAAAAACATCTTCAAGTGGTAGTGCAGGTGCAAAAAATACCTGTTCCGAATTAAAAAGCAGTGCACCATGTTCTCCCTTTTTAATGATGAGATACTTCGGTCCCATTTTTAAAATTTTCTGTGCCGCTTTTACCAACGAATAATCACCAGAAAGTTGCCGGGCTTCTGCATCGTTAATGGTCAGTACATCCACCATCGAAATAACTTTATCAAGATCAGCTTTCGCAGTATCCATCCAGAAATTCATCGTATCCATTACGACCAATTTTGGTCGATTCTTCAACCGCGCCATTACCTGCAATTGAATTGAAGGCATCAGGTTTCCGAGCATCAGGAAACTGCAATCCTGGTATGATTCCGGGATCACCGGATCAAAGTTCATCAGAACATTCAACTCGGTTGCCAGGGTATCGCGCGAATTCATGTCGTTATGATACTTTCCCGACCAGAAAAATGATTTCTCCCCCTTTTTTACCTGTAAGCCCTTGGTATTAATCCCGTGTTCATTCAACTCACTGATTGCGGATTCAGGAAAATCGTCTCCGACTACGGAAACAAGGTTGATGCGGTTATAAAAATAGGAAGCAGCCAGCGATGCATATGTTGCAGCGCCGCCGATAATTCTGTCAGTTTTTCCAAACGGGGTTTCAATGGCATCAAAGGCAACTGTGCCGACTACTAAAAGACTCATGGGTGTGTGGGGGTTCAGGAACCGACAAAATTACGACTTTGAATTTACCGAAACCAAACTTTTAACAGGTTATCTGAATTTATTTACATTTAATCATTGTTTCATTAAATCATAATAGAATGAAGGAACTTCTTAAACCGGGAATACACTGGTTGCTGATCTTTATTCCGGCAACATTTGCGCTGGAATACAGTCATGCTTCCGCTCCACTGATCTTTTTTTGTGCAGCGCTTTCCATAATTCCTGTTGCCAGGCTGATCAGCTCTTCCACGGAACAACTTTCTTCATATACCGGCGATTCGATTGGTGGACTACTCAACGCAACTTTTGGAAATTTTCCCGAACTCATCATTTGTATTGTGGCATTGAAAGCGGGACTGCATCAGATGGTACTTGCTTCACTTGTTGGGGCAATACTGGCTAACCTCCTGCTTGCAATGGGCGTTTCATTTTTAGTAGGCGGAATCCGTCTCCACACCCAGGAATATAACCCTGTTAGCATACGTGTTTATAGTTCCATGATGATGATCGCCGTGTTAAGCATGATTGTGCCTAGTGCATTTCATCGTTTTACACAATCAGGAGTAAAAATAGAAGGTGAAAATGATATGAATATACTGATAGCCGTTGTGCTGCTTTCAGGTTATATACTCTACCTGGTATTCATGCTGAAAACACATCCGGATTTCTTTAAAAGTGATGTGGAAGGAGGTCATGAGGAACACGGACCACGGTGGTCGCTGCAACGTGCCCTGGGTTCTCTGATAGTAGCTTCTGTGTTAGCAGCATTCATGAGTGAAGTGCTTGTGGGGGCAGCAGAGGAAACCGGAGCGGTACTGGGAATGTCATCTGTTTTTATTGGTGTGATTTTCCTGGCTGTCGTCGGCGGAGCTGCTGAAAGTATTTCAGCAATTGTTATGGCATCAAAAAATAAAATGGATTTAAGTATCAGCATTCTGCTTGGAAGTTCCATACAAATTGCACTTTTCATTGCGCCGATGCTGGTGCTATTGAGCTTGTTCGTCGGCCCGGAGCAGATGAATCTCGGATTTTCAAAAGCGTTGATGGGTTCTATGTTTCTTGCAGTTTTACTTGGCGCGATAATTTCCGGTGACGGAAAATCCAACTGGTATAAAGGAGTTCAGCTTATACTTGTGTACATGATCATCGCCTTAATGTTTTATTTTATTCCTGCCTGAAATGACCTCTCATGATTTCTGGAAACGCAGCATTGCAAGGACAGCAGTTTTAAGTCCTGTCGACAGGATATCGGAAGTGCTGTTCGGTCTCATCATGGTGCTTACATTTACCGGGGCCATTAGTGTCAGTTCAGATGGAAGGGAAGAAATAAGATCGTTGTTGTGGGCTGCGCTTGGATGTAACGTAGCATGGGGACTGGTGGATGCAATAATGTACCTGATGAATGTTTTGTTTGAGCGCGGATACACCAGGAATGTGATAGTAAAATTCCGAAAGACAATTCCCGGACTGGAAGCATCAGCAGCTTTGAAAGCAGAGCTCCCGCCTGTAATCGGATCATTGCTCGATGCGGAGCAGCTCGACAGGCTCGAAAAAAAGTTGCGTGAATTGCCAGAGCCACCAGTAGGTGTACTTATTACTGCGAAAGATTTTCTGTCAGCGCTAAGAATTTTCCTGTTAGTATTTCTATGTACGCTGCCGGTATCCATTCCATTTGGAATAATAAAAGATCCTGCACTGGCATTACGCGTATCAAACGGCATCGCACTTCTGATGCTTTTTGTTGGCGGCTACCGTTTGGCAATAAGCTCGGGATTCAGACCATTCATAACAGCCTTAGCATATATGCTAATTGGTGTCGTGCTGGTGGCAGTTACCATAGCTCTTGGAGGATGATGAAATATTTATGGTATGCTTTTACTTTTCCGTTGCTTTTTATTTCGATTGCATCGGCCCAGGTAACAGATACGGTTACGGCTAATACACGTTGGGAATTCGGAGGAGAACTAAATGCATATTTCCAGGAAGAAGATATAACGTTTCTTCCGGTTTTCAGAGCGGATAAAGACGGGCTTCACCTGGAAGCCCGGTACAATTACGAGGATGACAATACTATTTCGGTTTGGGGTGGATATAATATTTCAGGGGGTAAAAAGCTGGAATATATTTTTGTTCCCATGATCGGAGTCATTGCTGGAAATTCATCCGGGTTCGCACCGGGCTTTGAGATGACGCTTACTATGCACAATTTTGAGTTGTATAGCGAAACGGAATATTTAATTGATCCCGGTGATGATGAAAATAATTTCTTTTACATGTGGTCCGATCTGGCATGGTCACCGCTAGAATGGGCCTGGGTTGGTATCAGTGGACAACGCACAAGGGTTTACGATACCGGGTTGGATGTGCAGCGCGGTTTATTTGCAGGCGGCGGAAAAGACTGGTGGGAAGTGAACGCCTACTTTTACAACCCCGCTAGTGATGATTTTTATTTCATTGCATCGGTTGCTGTTGGTTTTTAGCTGGTCAAATAAATTTCATGCGTGCGGATTTGTGTTATTCAATTAAATGAGCATGCTGTATTTTACTTGACATAAATTGTTCGTGTCACTACTACTTTCAGCCTGACTCATTTGCAGTCTTTGGTATTCTTACGAATACCATGGAGCCGATAGCAGGCCGGTTTTTGGTCAACATGCTGTTTTTCCACGTTAAGTGCCTGAAAAAATTGGTTATTACCACCCTTTTTTGTTGATTAATTTTCATAGCTTTATAAAAATATGACTTTTCACACCACGCAACACAATACATATAACCATGAAACGACTTTTTATCTGCCTGTTCCTGGTTTTCGCGGTATGGATTAGTAACTCCGGAGTATCCCGAGCCCAGATGTTTAGTTTTGGAAACGGACCCATACCATTGGGTGACACAACCTGTTTTACGGCCAACGTTTGCTGCCTTGGAATTTTGGAACCTCCCGGCTGGGGATGGGGATATTTCTTATCGACGATCACTATCAATATTACAACCGATCATCCGCAAACATTGGTGATCTGGATTACTTCTCCGTCGGGCGATTCATTGTTACTATCAGCGTATAATGGAGCCGGGGGTGTCAATTATACGAATACCAATTTTGATTATTTTGCCGGCACCAATATCGATGGTCAGGCCGCACCATTTTCCGGGAACTGGATTCCGGAAGGCGGGCCACTCAGCATTTTCGATTTTACACCAGCTGATGGAATCTGGACCCTTTGCATAGCAGA
>JANWID010000049.1 GCA_025450095.1 Bacteroidia bacterium
CCCCCCCCCCCCCCCCCCCCCCCCACTCCTCCCATTATCCAATTAAAATCGTCATTCCGAACGGAGCCACGGAAGTCACCGCAAGGTGCACTTCCGGGCGCAGTGAGGAATCGCGTGAATCAAAAACGGTGACATTAACTATTGACAAATGCACTGGTTCGCTTTGGGATTTATCCCCCAACTGGTATCAGGGCTATACTTAATAACTTTGAATTTAAGTCTGGCAAAACGAATGTAATGCCAGGTCAATTACTTCCTATTAATACTACCAGGTACCATAATAACCCCATTCTTATAAAGCTCTTCCCAGGTCGGATTAAAGGATTGGATCAAGTCTAGTTTTTTCTTACGTGAATAGCCTTTAATTTGTTTTTCCCTGTAGATAGCGCTGTCAATGGTATCAAATTGTTCGAAATAAATTAATTTATCAACGCTATATTTTGAAGAAAAACCAACAAACACTTTGGTTTTATGTTGATGAATCCTTTTAGCCAAATCACTGGTAACTCCTGTATAAATTACTGAATTCTTTTTTGATGTGGTCATGTAAACATGAGAAATTTTAATTTTCATAGGAAAAAGTTTGAAAAGTTATTTATACAAAAATAATAATATAATATTTTAATCTCTTCCGCTTCGATGTACGAATCGTTGTCGATGCAATGTTTTCGTTTCTCATCATGCGATCCCTCGCTACGCCTGGCGGCTTCGCTTCGGGATGACGACGGCGATGAAAGTCAAGAGGCGAGGAGGGGCGGCAAGAGGGCGGCGGATGCCGCCCCCTCACTCCTCTCCTTATCCAAGTATAATCGTCATTCCTCACTACGCCCTGAAGCTAAGCGCAAGCGCATGCTTTAGGGCGTAGTGAGGAACGCGTGAATCAAAAACGGTATCATTAACTTTATCTGAACACAATCCTTTTTTTCTCAAAGGTCACGGTGAGCGGAGCCAAACCGTGACTCATCGGATCGTACCATGCTTCCGTTGCCACTCATAAAAATCTGTCAGCGTCTCCTTCAGTGGACGACATATATGCCCAAGCCGTTGGGCTGCTTTTGTATGGTTCATGTAATGATGTCCATTGCGCAGCGCGTTCATCGATGCACTTGTAAATACCGGGGCTGCTCCGGTGAGCTTTCCGTACAGAGACAGGATCGGAATGGAGAGCTGTAATACCGGGAACGGAACAACGAAGCGCGGCATTTTTTTTCCTGTCACTTCATGGATCACATTTGCCAGTTCCTTCATAGAATAATATTTTCCGGAGAGTAAAAATACATCACGGTGCCGACCGTTCTCCATAGCAGCAATTATCGATTTTGCAACATCGCGTACATCCACAAAATCATAACCGCCGGGAGGAAGCGCTGGAATTTTCTCATTGTAAAAATCAAGCAATGCGCTTCCCAGTGCAGATGGTTTGAAATCGTATGGTCCTGCAACAGACGAGGGGCGTACGATCACAATTTCAGGAGGCGCATTTTGCTTGAGCATTATTTGCTCACCGGTTGCTTTTGAAAAATCATATCGGTCTGCTTTTTCATTTTTATACGGACGCGTTTCATCGTATTGAGCGGACAATGGCAACTCTTCAACAGCATGCACACTGCTAACGTGAACAATTTTTGTAATGCCGGTTTCTATTGCAGCACTTAACACATTTGCAGGTCCTTCGGTGTTGGTTCGAAAAACAATTCCGGTTGGATCTCCATGAATGGAAATAATAGCGGCGCAGTTTATTACAACATCACAACCTTCGAAAAAATGTAAAAGTGATTCGCGATTCAAAACATCACCCTGGAATTTTTTGACTGGAAAATCATCCAGACTTCTTATGTCCTTATTGTACAATGCACGAACATCATGTCCAGGTTCCAGCAATTGTCTGCACACTACATTTCCAATATGACCACTTGCACCCGTTACTGCAATCTTTTTCATGTGAAATTTGGTGGTTCGGCTCCGCTCACCACGACAAAATATATTTTCCAATATTAATAAGGTTCGGATATAACTGTACTCCGGTAGTGTAAATCATTTTTAAGCGATTCTCCAGCGTGATGGTTTTTCACGGTTTTTAACTTATTTATTATCAATACTTTAATAACAGGGTAATTTTTAGTATTTTTGCTGTCCCGTTTCGGAAATATGGTTGCATAAACCATATAATGCTGGTAACCAGCATTATACATAATATTCCACGTGAAACATAGGCATGGACATCCCATGGGATGTCCTTACGATTAGTTTAAAAAAGATGTACCCAGAATATGACATCATAGTAGTCGGAGCCGGCCATGCCGGCTGCGAAGCTGCGGCGGCTGCTGCTAACATGGGATCAAAAGTATTACTGATCACCATGAACATGCAGACGATTGCGCAGATGTCGTGCAACCCGGCTATGGGAGGCATTGCCAAGGGGCAGATCGTCAGGGAAATCGATGCTTTGGGAGGGTACTCCGGGATAGTCAGTGACCGCTCCATGATTCAATTCCGGATGCTGAACCGGTCGAAAGGCCCTGCTATGTGGAGTCCCAGGACTCAAAATGATCGCCATCGTTTTGCTGAGGAATGGCGGTTAATGCTGGAGCAGACTGAAAATGTGGATTTCTGGCAGGATATGGTAAGCGGACTTATTATCGAGGATGGTGAGTTAAAAGGGGTCGTTACCGGGATGGGGATTGAGTTTAGAAGTAAGGCCGTAGTTCTGACAAATGGTACCTTTCTGAATGGTTTAATTCATATTGGAGAGAAGCGGTTTGGAGGCGGAAGGACGGGTGAAAAGGCAGCTACCGGCATTACAGAACAGTTGATTTCACTGGGTTTTGAGAGTGGCCGGATGAAAACCGGAACACCTCCCAGGCTGGATGGACGCTCGATTGATTATTCAAAAATGGAGGAACAGCCGGGTGATGAAATTCCCGGGAAATTCTCTTTTACCGATACCCACCCACCTGCAAAGCAACGGAGTTGTCATGTGACCTATACCAATGAAAAGGTCCATGAAATCCTGCGTACCGGCTTTGAGAAATCGCCCATGTTTACCGGGAGAATTCAGGGAATTGGACCACGTTATTGCCCATCCATTGAGGATAAAATCAATCGTTTTGCAGAGCGTGACCGGCAACAATTATTTGTGGAGCCAGAGGGCTGGAATACCATTGAAGTCTATGTAAATGGGTTTTCCTCATCGCTTCCTGAAGATGTTCAGTACAAGGCTTTGAAGCTGATTCCGGGCTTTGAAAATGTCAAAATGTTCCGGCCGGGATATGCCATAGAATACGATTATTTCCCTCCAATGCAACTGCATCTCACCCTGGAGACGAAGTTGATTCCGAACCTCTATTTCGCAGGGCAAATTAATGGTACCACAGGTTATGAAGAGGCGGCATGCCAGGGATTGATGGCGGGTATTAATGCACATCTGAAGCTTCAAAACAAAGCTCCGTTTATCCTCAAAAGAAGTGATGCTTACATTGGTGTTTTAATAGATGATCTGGTTACAAAAGGCACCGATGAACCATACAGGATGTTTACATCCCGTGCAGAGTTCCGTACACTTTTACGCCAGGATAATGCCGACATAAGGCTTACTCCAATTGGCTATGCTTTGGGTCTTGCATCAGAGGAGCGAATGATTTCAGTAAGAGAAAAAATAGCAGGTACAGAAGAGATTATTCGCCTGTTTGAAACCATCAGCATATCTCCAGAGGAAGTAAATCCTCTTTTATTAGAAGCCGGAACGGATCCTATTCGTCAGAAAATAAAGCTCATCAACCTGATCACCCGTCCGCAGATAGAGATGCCTTATTTATTAAGCCGTCTACAGGAGATTAATGAAAAATTAAAGTCTTTTAGTCCCGAGACTATCGAGCAGGCAGAAATCGTAATGAAATACCAGGGCTATATTGAAAAGGAGCAGGAAATGGTAGATAAAATAAATCGCCTAGAGCATATTGCTATCGAGCCCGAATACGATTATTCACACATCAAATCTCTTTCCGCCGAAGCACGCCAAAAGCTCGGCAAAATCAAACCCCGAACATTAGGACAAGCCGCACGCATCAGTGGTGTTTCACCTGCTGATATTTCTATTTTGATGGTGCATATGGGACGGTAGTTCCACGTGGAACCCTGGTCGCGTGGTTCGGCTCGGCTCACCATGACCGCGACCCTTCACGATATTTCAAGGTAAATCTGCATTCACTGCTATTATAAACCATCATGAGCACAAAGGTCATGGTGAGCGGAATCGAACCATGACAAAGAGAAATGAAAAGCCTAAGGTTTCTCTTTGTTTTTAAAATGTGAATCATTTTTACATTCCACAAGCTTTTTTAACTCGTCAAATTCACCATTAATAAGAGCTATTTTCTTAGCCCTTGTCCATCCCTTGATTTGCTTTTCAAAAGCAATGGCTTGTCGTATACTTCTGAATTTGCATTCGAAAACAAGTTTTACCGGTCGCTTGGTATAACAATAAGAATTTGGATAATCTTCAGAATTGTGTTCAGCAATTCTTTTCTCAAGTCGCGAAGTTACTCCGGTGTAAAAAGAAGAATCCGCACATTCAACAATGTAAGTACTGAATCGTAAAAGCATTTGAAAAATCAAATAAAAAGTGAAATAAAAAATTCTCAATAAAGATACGAAATAGTTCGGCATTTCTCCGGTCAAAGTGAGCGGAGACGAACTGGCTGGAGAAATTCCGAACAATGAACAAATTAAGTTTCACGTGAAAACTCGCGCAGCTTTTCTAACAGCTCATTCGCCATCAAAAATCCATTCACTCTCCACATGATCTCTCCATTTTTAAAAATCATCAAAACAGGAACACTTCTCAGATGAAATTCATGAGTGAGATCCAGGTGCTTGTCGGTATTGACTTTCAATATCTTAAATTGGAAATCCGCTGAGGATTTAACTTCCTCCAGAATTTTATCCAGCCATTTACAGGGTTCACACCAATCGGCGTAAAAATCTACCAGGACTAAATCGCATTCTTTTAATTCGTTTGTGAAATCAGAAGAGTTCTGTAAAACATGGATCATTGCGCAAAGGTACCTGCGCGAAGCTTTAATTTAGCGTGAGGTATGAGCATCTTATTCGGACTGCAGCATGCCGACCATACTATTCACGAATTGAATCTCTACAGCGTTTAAGCATAAAGCTTTTGTATAGTGAAATTAATCTGGCTTGGAGGACCACAACTATTTTCCGATTGCGCGGGATTTCGAAATGCGAAACACGTGAAACATAATGAATGGATAAATGTGCGGACAACTGCTGTCCGAATATTTAAAAAGTTCTGTAATGTACAGCAGGCAATTTTTAACCATGTATCAATCTGCCGGGTTATATTACCTTGAATAATCAAGTATCCCAATCACCTCTTGAAGATGTGCCGCAAAAATTGTAACCTTTCTTACAGAAAAGGTGTAATACGTTATGATTAAATCTGTTGTTGATGAAAACGAACTCCCTTCTCTCAAAGAGTGCCTTACTCATTCAAAATCACCCTGCTATCGTTGCTCTCGGGATTATTCTGGGCATCGTTGGGATAGCAATTTTTCTGCATATCAAACAGCCGCTTTATGCATCATCAGGAGTAATCGAAAACTCCGGATCCAAAGGAACTAACACGTTTACGCTCTTGGGTGAGACAAAATCACCTATGTCCGAAAAGGTCACTGGTGAAGAATTCCTCAGCTCAGTATTACAAAACAACGTGAAACCGGTGATCTGTTACGTCACTCAGGATTTTCATAAACGCGCTACATCATACATTTTTCCCTACGACATTACTTATACTGCTAATTCGAAAACATTCACGAACCAGGAATATACTATCCGTGAAAACGATGCTGAAAATTTCACACTGATAAGTAAAGTTCATGGCTTAACACGTGAAAAATCTGCAAAATATGGTGAAGAGGTTGTCGATCAAAACCTGACCTTAATAATTACCAAAAAGAAAAGAACACCGTTTATTGCAGAGCCGATTTTAGGTGAAAACATTTTCTCATTTAAAATTCAATCGCCGGAAAATCTTGCGCAAGAACTTGCTTCCGGTAAAATATCGGTAGAAGATCAGAATGGAGTTTTGACAATAACTTGTATGCATGAAAGTGCGCAGTTAGCGAAAAATGTTGCAGATGCAATTACATCTAAATTAACAGGTGCTTCAACTACGAATGAAAACGTTAAAACAAAACCATACGAATCGCAGCTTGCAGAATTATCGCAGCAAATGGAAACGGCAGAAGATGAACTAGCCGTTTACAAACAACAAAATAATATTACTGATCAGAATACAGAAACTGCTATGATACTTGGAGTGATCACGCAGCTGGAAATGCAGAAATCAGAATTAGAACTGGATAAAGCTGCTTTGAATAATACTTCCAGGTATATGCGTAAATATCGCTCTGAAAATAATTCCAATGTCGATTATGGAGTAGTATCTGATCCCGCATTTTCCAGTCAGATGGAAATGTTAAATCAGAAATATGAAGCTAAAGCAAATGGAACTGCATCTGCATCTATTGACCAGGAAATAGAAGCGCTGAAGACACAGGTTTCTGAAAGAATTCGAAATACCAGGAAAAAGAATGCGATCAAACTTCATAAAATTAATCAGCAGATAGAAATCCAGAATGCAGCACTTGCAACACTACCTTCAAAATACCAGTCACTGAATGCACTTAACCGCAAGCTTGAACTCGATCGTAAAATGTTTGAAGTGCTTGCTGAAAAACGTGCACAGATTTTATTGACTGGTACAACTGACGGCAACGCACTGAAACTAATCAAGTCGGCTACTATAAGTTTTACACCAACTGGTCCTGCAACCTGGATGATGATCCTTTGCGGGATGATCGCCGGACTTTTGCTTTCGCTGCCATTCGCATCATGGGCTGATTACAGAACTCAACAACGAATCAGGAATCGTGAAACATTGGATCAGCAAAGTAAAATTCCATTCATCGGAACCATATCATTCAATAGTATTACCGAACAAGAAATTAATGAGTCTATTTCAAAACTTTGTACTGCGGTGTTGTTAA
>JANWID010000050.1 GCA_025450095.1 Bacteroidia bacterium
AAGGGTTTTATGCACAGGGAGGTATTGCAATTGCCAATGCTATGTCGTTTGCTGCAGCAAAGGGTCTGAATGATGACTACATGTCAGGGATATATTTATACCGGAATCCACAGACGTCCGGCGACAGTATCCGTTATTCCCGTTATTTCGCATGGGCCGACATCGAACGGTTAACCGCACAAAACAGGGCGGCGGGTACTGCATTAAGCGATTATTTCCTGCAACTTGATATCGGTTATGTAACGTATGAAAATGCCGAACTCCTGCGTGCCAGGGCACTTGTTGAATATTCCGCAGTGCAAAACGAAGGATTCACCGTGTTGATGCATGTGAAAGATAAAAATGGCGTTTCTATCCTCGATCCATTCTCAAGATACAATGCATCGGATCCGAATGATAAAACTAACTATGTCGGGCGGACGCTGGAAGTTGCAAGCCCATGCCCTCCAAGATGCGGCATCATACGGAATCAGTAATTATGTGCCTTTAAAAGTGTTTTTCATCAAACCGCAAATTTGTTATATGAGTAATTGTCTATTTTTATCGGGATTAACCGGTAATAATGAAAGAGGTACTGCAATGGTTTCTGAGTGCGGAAACTTTTATTTACCCATGCCTGGTAGTCTTTGCCTGGCTGGTGTTTGTATTTGTTCGGCTTAATGCAAATGACCAATGGGCTGCAGTCACTATAATTTTCTACTGTATAACGGATCTTACCGGCTCGGTGATGGCTCATAATTCTGTTAATAATCTTTGGTTTTATAACCTGATGCTTTTCCCGCAGTTTTTGCTTATCACAGTTACACTTACCATGAACCTGGAGAACCGTCTTCTAAGATGGATACTGCTATTCGGATTTGTTGCAATAATTCTATTGCACACCTTGAACTTATATTTTTACCAGGGGCTATATGAATTCGACAGTTTCAGTTACATTCCTGCAATGGCATGGATGGCAGTGTGTGCTTTTTTTTGTTTAAGAGACCAGGTACATGATATCGAATTTTCACCCTTCAGTAAATTCTTATCGTGGTTTGCACTTGCTGTGTTGATTGATAATGCAGGCTCAATGCCCATTTTATCGATTTTAGGCTGGTCAGCGTATATTCACACAGAGCAGGCTGCCCGGTTGATGGAAGTGGTTACAGTACTTTATGTTCTTTGGTATATGATTATTTTAAGTGGACTAATATGGACCAGGATTTTGCGCAGATCGGTTTCGCGTTATCAGTAATTACTATTGTAATAGTAATCCTGATTTTGTTGCTTGTAAACCTGATGTTAACGGGTCGTAACCGGCGTTTGAAGCATGATGCTGAAATGCTGAGGGTCCAGTATGATTTTAATGAGCAGATTTCTACCATTCGTATGGAGGTGGCGGAAGCTACACTCAATGATGTATCCAGGGATCTGCATGATGAAGTGGGCCAGCTTTTAACTTTTTGCATTCTTCAGCTGGAGAATGTGGAAACGGCGCCATCTAACAAAAAAGAACCGATGCTTCTGGAAGTAAAAAAATCAGTACGTGACACACTTGATTCTGTAAGGAGTATTTCAAGGGGCATCAACACTGATTTTGTAAATAAAACCGGGCTGATGGAATCATTGCGGCAGCTTGTAGAACGTGCTTCACAACGCACATCGCGTAAAATTTCATTGCACGCAAATCCGGATTTCCGTATTAAGAATCCCAACTTCAATGTGATTGTTTTCCGGATTATCAGGGAGTGCCTGACAAATGCAATCCGCCACGGGAATGCAAATGAAATATCCATTGCGCTTGATTCAAAAGATTTTGGTGCCGCAGTAACGATACTTGATAATGGTAATGGCTTTTCAACAGAAAACGGGCTCCATCCGGGTCAGGGCATTACCAGCATGCAGCATTATGCCCGGCTTATGAAGGGGGATATGCGCTTTGGAAACCGTAGTGAAGGAGGAACGGAAATTATGCTTACCTTTCCAAATGTTTAATTTGCAAGGGTATGTCCGTCTCCATAGCGTTGGCCGATGATCATCAGCTGGTCAGAAAAGGCATCCGTTTATTGCTTGAGAATATCAGTGAATTCAATGTTGTAGCCGAAGCAGCTAATGGCCGCGAATTATTGGATATACTTTCGAACCTTTCCGTTCTTCCCGACCTGGTTCTTGTTGATGTAAATATGCCTGTCATGAACGGACAGGAAACGGTACAGGATCTTCGTTCACGTTATCCCGAACTTCGTATAGTAGCTCTGAGTATTTATAATCAGTTGCCGGTGATCCGTGAAATGATTCGCCTGGGAGCTAACGCTTATCTTTTTAAAGATTCCAGTCCGGAAATGTTCCGAAAAGTGCTTCACGAAGTGCATACAAAAGGTTTTTATTATGACCGGCAGGTTGTAGACAGCTTACTAATGCCGGAAGCACAGGAAAAAACAGCTGGTGGTGAAAGCAGGATGCAGAAAATGATCCAGGAGCTGACAGCGCGCGAAAGAGAATTCATATGCTATTGCTGCAGTGAATATACTTACAAGGAAATTGCAGATAAAATGGGTGTCAGTCAGCGTACAGTTGATGGCTACCGGGAAAATACTTTTGATAAGCTGAATGTTAAATCACGCACTGGCATTGTGATGTTTGCTTTTCAGGCTGGGATTATGAAGCTTTAATGAGTGAAAGATGACACCTGTTGAATTAATATTGCATTTTGTAATTAGCAAAACAAGAACAGAGGTATTCAAATTAAACGTTTAATTTCATTTTACTGGATAAAAATCTCAACTTTTTTTTAAGTTTACACTATAATTTTGCTTTTTATTAAATCAAACTTTTAAAACTTTTTATCATGGGTATTACAATTCACTATTCAGGAATTTTCCGTAATGACCGTTCCTTATCTGAAATGATTGAAGAAGCTACAGCATTTGCAGAATCGGAAGGCTGGAAAGCAGATAAACAATTAAGTGAATTCAATAATGGATCTTCGGATGGAGATCCTGATAACAGATCACTGTTTGGTGTACTATTGCATCCCCCGGAATGTGAAACTGTTTTTCTTTGTTTTGAAGCTAACAGGAAACTGGGTTATTATTTTGATTTTAGTGATTGCATTACAGAAACCTGGATTCCAGATAATGGGCCCGATGGTGGACATTGGGAACGCGATGAGTCAACAAATGAAAACGAAACTTCCTGGTTTGTACATACCAAAACACAATACGCAGGTTCTGCAGTTCACAGGAAAGTCGTTCAGCTTCTCCGAATTGTTTCTGAAAAGTATTTAACAGAATTTAACTGTGAAGATGAAACTGGTTACTGGCAGCATGGTGATGAATCAGAGCTGATGAAGCGGTTTGGTGAAATTCCTGATGAAGTAATTCCAGGAAAAAAATGGAATGATAATTAATTAAGATGATGGTTTTTTTGAAATCATTCGTAAACCGTTCTTTATAAAAATGGATATCAGCGATATCGAACTTTTTTCAAAAATAGTATTAATAAGAGGTCAGAAGGTTTTATTAGATGAAGACCTGGCAAATTTATATGGCGTTAAAACCAAGGTGCTGAACCAGGCAATAAGAAGAAATATTGAAAGATTTCCAGCTGATTTCATGTTTCAATTAACTGATAATGAGTATGGTAATTTGAGGTCACAAATTGTGACCTCAAATCGTGGCGGACGTAAATACCTGCCATTTGCTTTTACTGAACAAGGCGTAGCAATGCTTTCCAGCGTGCTTCGTTCAAAAACAGCAATTGCAGTAAATATTCAGATCATGCGTGTTTTTGTGAGTATGCGAAAGGCATTGCTTGATTATTCGGAAATCCTGGAAAAAATTGAATCGCTGGAAAAATCACAATTGGACCAGGATGATTTGATTGGTCGAATCTATTCTCTCATTAAAGAATTACTGGAACCTGTTTATAAAGACCGACCGACTATAGGATTCAAGATACATTATGATTAATCCAGGTTGATTCAGGAATCTTTCAAATTCTCAAAGAGATTTTGGAATCCGGGCAACAAAAACTGGAATTCAGCCGTCTGTTTAATTAATACTGTTCTTTACCGTTAAGAAGAAGTCATTTTAGTCTAATCTCAAATTTCAATATCTATGAAAAAAATCGTGCAACTTTTAATGATAATAACGATCATGCTTTTGAATACTTTAGAAACGAATGCTCAAAACGTAACCATTACAGCACTTGCCCCTGTTTGTAACGGAGATGGAATTCTGGTTGCTTCGCATAGTATACCAGGAGGTACTTTTCTCTATAGATGGTGGACAAACGAAGGGGTGGTAACTCACATGACTACCGATTTAACAGACACACTATTTAATTTCAAAGGAGGATCAGTATATTTAGATCTGAACATGAACGGAGCTTTTGTCGATTGGGGTGCAGGAGTTTTTAATTTCCCTTTTAATATAGCGCAAACCGTTGTAGCCGATACGTGCCCCTTTCAAACCGGATCCATTTCACTGGCGTTAACAGGAGGGATTGCTCCCATAAATTACAGTTGGACTTTTAACGGGCTCCCTTTCGGGGGAAATACCGCTGCGTTGAGTAATTTGTCAGCAGGTGTTTATGATTGCCTGATATCCGATGCGGCAGGATGCCAGATGTACCTGAGCGAAACCTATATGGATACCTCATTTAGTATGAACGTTCCTTCCGTAAATAATCTGAATTTAACATTCAACGCTACTCCTGCCAATTGCACGAATGGTACTGCTACCGTAAATGTAACCGGAGGTCAGGCGCCTTATTCATACTTGTGGAGTAACGGGCAAACAACACAAACTGCAACCGGACTGACTCCAAATGTTTTTTTTACAGTAATAGTAACCGATGCAAACGGGTGCATCAGTCAGGACGGTGAATGGATTACTTCCAATATAAATATTGCGGTAAACACCAGTACCACTCCTGCTCATTGTACTTTCAGCGACGGAGCTATAACCGTTATTCCCACAGGTGGAACCGGACCTTACAGTTACCTGTGGAATACCGCAGCTGTTACACCGACAATTTCTAATCTTCCGGAAGGACAATATGCAGTAACCGTTAGTGACGTCAATGGATGCGTTGCTGTCGAGAACATTTATATAATTGCACTCACCCCGGTAAATGTAACTTTTAACACCACACCTACGCAATGTCTTGGAGCTACGGGTTCCGCAACAGCGATTCCATTTGGCGGTATAACGCCATATACTTATGAATGGTACACCACACCTGTACAGAACACTGCAACCGCAACATCGCTCGCTCACGGATCTTACAATTTCAAAGTGACCGATTCACAGGGATGTATTCGCACTGGTATGATAACAGTGCTTCAAAACACAACTTTAGCGTTGAGTATTAATTCTACTCCAACTACCTGTACTCAAAACAATGGCACCGCAACCATGACCGCAACCGGTGGATCGCCACCTTATAGTTATTTGTGGAGTAACGGACAGACATCAGCTGCTATTTCAAATCTCCCGATATCCTTCAATTATGGTACCGTAACGGATGCACTTGGTTGTTATATTACCGGTTGTGAAGGAATCACATACAATTCAACACTCAATTTTTCATTGGCGCCACAGGCTGCCTCCTGCCTGTATACTCCCGATGGTAGTATTTCTGTAAACATATTCAGTGGCACACCTCCTTATACATATATATGGTCGAACCTACAAACAACACCTTCAATAAGTGGCCTGCTGCCTGGTCATTACTGGGTACAGATTTCTGATGCCAATGGATGTCTCCATTATGAAGACATAACTTTAGGTTATAATTCCATCAATCCATGCACTGCAGTTTTAGAGGGCTTTGTTTATATTGACATGAATAATGATTGTGTTCATTCTGCAGGCGAACCAGGAATGGAAAATATTCCCATTCATTGCAGTACAATCAATGAAACATATTTCACCGATGGTTCCGGACATTATTCTTTTCTTGTTCCGGCCGGTACAATTACACTTCAACAACTTCCATTACCTTACCGTTATCAGACTTGTCCGATATCGAATCCATTCACCGTAAATATTCCGACCACGGGAATTACAGTTCTTCAAAATATTGGTGACACGGTTGACTGGGTGAATGACTTAACCGTGGGTATATGGAATTACTGTTCCGTGCCATTGGTAGGAAGCAACTTTATTCATAAGGTCGTGGAACTTAACCTCGGTACACAGTCACTCGCATCATCCAATCAATACGATTACGATTCACAAACACCATATGCTTTTGCTACGCTTTCTCCTTCAACATTTAATCCGGGGATTAGTCGCGCAACCTGGGATGATCCGCTTTTTCTTCCACTAAATGAAACAGAATATAATGTTACGCACTCCGTTCCGGTCACTGTTCCTATTAATACACAGATTTATTTTACCGATACTATATTTCCGGTTTCAGGTGATACCACATGGTGGGATAATAATTTGTTAAGGATTGAAACGGTTGTTGGGTCATACGATCCCAATTATAAGGAAGTGACTCCACGTGGTACAGGTCCACAGGGATATATTTCACCTGCCGATTCGGTACTGGAATACGTAATCCACTTTCAGAATCTCGGTAATTATTTTGCAGAAAATATCCGCGTCACCGATTTGCTCGACAGCGATCTGGATCCACTGAGCCTACGGATAATTTATGCCACACACACTTGTTATACACACATTAATGCTGCCGGAGAAGTTGAATTCAATTTTCCAAACATTTATTTACCTGCGGCAGCTGATGATTCCATTGAAAGTAATGGATTTGTTGTATTCACCATTCACCTGAAACCAAACCTTGCTGATGGGACACAAATTGAAAATATGGCAAACATATTTTTTGATCACAACCCTCCTGTTCCTACCAATACTACGCTGAATACTATTCTTATCACCGGTATCGAAGAAATGAATTTACTTTCTTCCGTTTCTGTTTTCCCAAATCCAAATAACGGATCTTTCTCCGTTTATTTCCCGGATGAAATTCAGGGGATAGTAAATTTACAACTGATGAATATGACTGGTCAGCTGGTTTATGAAAGAGAAGAACTTGTTTCCGGAAAAAACCTGGTTTATATCGACCAACAGAACCTGGCACCTGGAATTTATTTCCTGCAGACGGAATGTAACGGATCAAGAAAAAATATGAAGGTAGTTGTGAAATAATCTTTTTCAGTATATAATAGTACGGACAGCAGCATGCTGTCCGTACTATTATGTGTAGATTTTTTTTGTAGCGTTGATCTCGTTCCTTTTATAGTCAAATCCCGCTTCATCTTGTTGTTATTTTCGCTACGACCGGGAAACATTTCAACAAATTTTCCAGTACTATTTTGATACCATAATTATTTCTGTAATTCGCGTAGCGCCACTGGTAAATTCAACCGCAAACATTCCGTTACGTAGATTTTCAGGCATTGCAATAGTGACTGGTGAGAAAAGTGAATCAAATGATTTTTTAAACACGAGTTTGCCGGTGTAATCATACATTTTCAATTCAACAGTCTTTTCCATTGGCTCATCAAATGAAACCTGGAAATGATCCTGTGCAGGATTGGGATAAATATTAATACCGGAAATAACAGCAGGATCTTCAATACCTGTTGGGGCAACGGTTAGTACTTTTGCAAGAAGAAAATCAAAATTAATTCCGGGTTGAGTTACTCCATAACCAACAATCGATTGATCCGGCATCACAACAAGGCTGTTTAACCAGTTAAAGCTTCCGGCTGAATTTCCTGTATACAGACCGTTATTACCAAAAGCATTATCCGCAGTACCATCAGTCAGCAACCGGACAAGTAAAGCATCTGAACCAGAGTTTCCGCCTGACAGCACGATTTTCCCATCTGCCTGCATGGCAACATCTGTAATTACATCTGTTGGATCCTGTGTTGGAAGATAAGTAAATCCGCCAGTACCAAACCCGTTATCTGTACTACCGTCGGCATTTAACCGCGCTATCATGTATTCATTAATTGCCCCATCGTGATGATTACCCGCAAGAACAATTTTACCGTTCGGCTGCAGTGTCATTCCATAAGCTTTATCAACCCTGCTTCCGGATGACAATACTACTTTCCCTGCAGTACCGAATGTCACATCAGGTGTTCCGTCGCTGAGGTAGCGCGCTGCTGCAAAATAAATAGAGCCGGGTTCCTTATAGCCTGATACAAGAATTTTATTGTCGGGCTGGACGGTTAAAGAATATATGTTTTCATAAGCACCGTTAAAGTCGGTGGTTACCCAACCATTGGTTCCAAAAGAGGCATCCGGAGTGCCATCACTCAGGAGTCGCACAACTGCAAAATCATAACTGTTGTTGATCCACCTTCTCCCGGCTGCCAGAATTTTTCCGTCGGCCTGCATGGTGATGTCATGAAATTCATCGAACTGTCCGTTCAGCCAGAACGGAACGAATCCACCGGTACCAAAAGTATTATCCGGAATTCCGTTTGCTGTTAAACGCATCACCATCGGATCATTATAATTGTTACTGTCGAAATATCCTGCAACTACAATTTTACCATCGGGCTGTAGGGCGACAGAGGTTGCAACATTATTGGCATTTACAATCCAGCTGTTCATATGTCCATTGATCCCGAAACTGCTGTCGGCTGTTCCATTAGCATTGTAACGGGCAACCATAAACGTACGGTGGCTGTTTTCCCGGGAATACCCGGTAACAACGAGTGTGCCGTCGGGTTGTACAACGATATCGTTTGCGACATCATCCTGGAGGAAGAAATCAGATATTACCTGACCGTTAGTTCCGAAATTCAGATCTGGTGTTGGAAATTGTGCCTGGGCCTGGAGCATAGCGAGGCTGCATGCGATAAGAGAAAGAATTGATTTAATGGTTTTCATTTTTGTAAGTGTTGTGAATGGATTTAAGATTTAGTTATGGTTTGTAATCAGGCAAGGCAATATTTTTCAATCAGTCGTTGTTCATCACCGCGTTTCCTGGCCACCTTTGCCATCAGTTTCAGCAATGGATACATTAGTGTAAGCATACCCGGGCCGTTCATGTCACTCATCTCAATGAGAATTGCAGTGTCGGAAAGTTTTTTTGGCAGCGATTTTTTATCTGTCAGGCCATCTTCTGCCATCCCGTAAAGGATGCGTAAGGTGTTTTCAAAACCTGCATGACCCGGTTCAATTTTAACAGTGAATTTAATTTCCTCCTTACCCGGATTAAAAAAGCTGTGAAGCCCCATCGGCGGAACCGTGTGCGATTCGCCGGGCTGCAACATTTTAGTAACATTTTTTCCGAGCTTCAGACCAACTACACCTTCCCTCGCAATAAAAGTTTCAGAATAAGTTTTATGATAGTGCAGGCCGTTGCTTCCACCTGGTGTCACTGTGATTTCGATTTCTGTTACTTTACCTCCCGATTCGGAAGCTGTCTGAATGAATACAGCTTTATCTTTTATAATTGGATTTACAATTTCTCTTTTCATGGAATTTGAATTTTTTTGGTTTGATGATACAAAATTGCATTACCGTTCATCGCGATAAAACAGGATTCCGACGGGTTGACAAAATTTCAGGATGAATTGCATTTTCAAAATAATTACTGGCATTTACAATTTTAGCCTCTGACGCCTGGGTTTTTTTGATTGTTACAGGCAGGCAGATTAAAATTCGAAAAGGCTTCAAGCCTGTACAGTGCCGGCAAAAGAAGCAACCATTCAAATTGAAGGATGAGTTGTTAAAAAGCCGGGATGAATTGAGTTTATCCCTATAAAAGCTAAAGTCCTTTAGGGTGTGAAAAATTTAAAACCAGGTTACCAAAGGACGAAGAAATGCAAAGTTGTTAGCCCTGTCAAGCCAGAAAAGGAATCATTTGACAAGTCCGGCTTTCCTAGGCAAGTACTGGAAGTCAGCCTGGCCTTTTTTCAACCAGGATAGTCCGAAAGCGAACAGTGCGATTGTTTCCAGGATAAAAGTTGAATTAATATTTCGCAGCCATTGATATTTGGGTTCAAGGTACATTGCGAATAAAGGCACTAAGGCCAGGCATATGAGCATGGTGATTCCACATTTCTTGTAGAATGGATCATCCGGACCGGTTCCAAAAAGATTTTGTTGCTGTGCCCGCCTGAAATTAATGATACACAAAAATGCAAGCACTATGAAAAAGCTGGCTGCAAAAAAATAATGAACATATCCGATGAAATCGCTGCTGAGGTAATTGCGCAGATTATCCTGGATAAAGTCATCTGATGAAGTAGGGAAAATTGCTACGCCCAAAGCAAATATAC
This sequence comes from Bacteroidia bacterium, assembly GCA_025450095.1. Next base: position 10,259 of record JANWID010000050.1, read on the forward strand.
CCGCAAGGTTGGTCATGGTGTTATCCGAAAAGCCTTTATCACCTTTGCGTAATGGATGACCGTTATAACAAATCATGAACAATGATACTGTAAACAGGATGCCGGTAAATAATTCCCCCATAGTGGAATAGTAATAGTGACTAACCGATGACTTGAAAGAACCTGGCGATGCATAATGATAATTTTCCGCTATTTTAAAAAACAGTTTGTTGTTGAATATATCGGTGTAATTCAAAATAATATTTCCCGTAAGCAGTAAAACCGGAAGCAGCATGCCCAGCCATCCAATAGCCTTTCGCATGGTAAGATAGGATACAACACTGGAATCGTGGGATGAAGGTTGGGTAGGCATTGATTTTAGTTTTTACAGTTCGTATTTAAAATTGCTCATTTATGGTGTCGAACTTTTTGTCTTAAATGTATTGAAGAAATTTAGAAATGCCGGAATGGCTGCTGCGAAACCGGTTATTACCGCGGTAAGAGCATTAAACGATTCTTTTTGTGTGTAATAAATGAAGAAAAGGAGAGCCAGGAAAACCACAAAGAACGGCCCTTTGAATTTACTCCATAAGCTGTCTTTCTTATGCGAGTCGTCGGGCAGCGCCAGATGTCCAACCTGTACTTCAGTTAATATAAAGTTCCGGAAACTTTTATTCATTACTTCCGGTCTTCCGTTATTGATGATCAGTCCTTTCATATGCAGTTGTGAAAGTGATTCAAAGTTCTTGTGATTCACCAATCCATCTTCTGCAATATCAAACAGCACGTATTGTTCTTCAAATGTAAGAGAATTCCAAAGGGAGAGATAATAGTTGTGTGCTACCGATTGTATATGAAGGACGATATTTTCAAAATCCTCGTAGCTGAAATCCTGCGAAACGGAATCATTATGCTGTGAAAGTTCCTTTTTTAGTTTTCTAAGATACTTCCCATGATTACATTCCTGTTCAAAAGCTTCCTCCATGGTTGCGGGAATATTTTGGTAATGTTCATTATTACTTTCCAGCGGGTAATGAATCACATCAAATGAACTCAGTAAACGTGTCCAGTTGAAGTACGATTCAATATGTGTCATTGCACACGGTACAGCCTGATTTTCGGTACCTGTTCGTAATCTGATACTGTTCAGGATTACATTTGGATGAATAGTGGATATAATGATGATATTCTTATAACCTTTTCGCGTCAGGTTTTCAAGAAATTTGAATTTGAGTTCATTCAAACACTTATTTGTAAGGCCATATTCGAAATGACGTATTACAATAAAATCATTTTTTTCAGCCTCATTAATACTATCCTGTTCTTTTTCCCATTCTTCAGTTTCTCCCAGCCTGACAAAGTCAATGAGCCATTTTTTGTATGGCTGATATTCAGATGTCGATTCTATATAATCTGTTTTCCCAGAACCGGGCAGACTGATTATTATCATCCTTAGTTTTTCGGGAGACTCACTCCCGGGAGTAATCCGTATTGGTTTTATTAATTCATCCGGGTTTTCACGGAAATAATCCGGCAGGAACATCAGGTTGATAAAGTGTGTAATGATGATATAAATAATAAAAATGCCAGAAATCACAGATAACCAAAATACGCAAAATACAATTCTGTTTCCTGACCACCTTGGTAATGTATACAATGGCAACACTGTGGAGATTGTAAGCTGATCCCCTGTTTGGTTCTTGCTGGTTTCCGGATCCAGGGCAACTAATTGCAGCGTGTTCTTTTTTAAAGAAGACCAACTCAGCGTCATTGTATCTTGGTCATCGAAACGGCCGAGCATATGTTCATTTCCACTGGTTTTGTTAAAGACAAATCGCAACATTTTATTCAAGCCGCATTCAAACATTCTTTCTTTAACAGTTTCAAGATCTTTAATATTAAAGACAAGAAGTAACATTTTTTTCAAACCCCGGTTAAAAATGCTTTCTTTTACGGTATCTGAATCTTTTGCTATTCCATACTTTACTGTTGTGTTGAAATATTTTTTCTCAGTATAAATATTCCGAAAGTCTCCGCTATCACCAGGTAAAAGGATGAAATTCTTAGAAAATGATCCGGAAGCCGGATTTGTAAACTTGTTAATTCCTTTAAGCCATGAAAGCTGGTTCTGTCTGGCATTGATTTCTGTTTCCAGGTTATATGCAAGGGAGTAGAATTTATAAACGGGGACCAATGAAATCAGGCACATCCAGGAAATAATCATTGCAGCAAATAACCGAATATGATCGCTATTTAAAAAAATAGAAAAAATTCCGTTAAATTCCTTCTTATTATCTTTATTATTTGTGTTTGTCAGGTTAGCATTTTCTTTTTTATTTTGGTTGATTAATTTTTCACGGTCCTTTTTATTTTTATAGAAGTGCTTTCCAAACAATAAAATAACTGTTGCTATAATAATTAAAAAGTATCCCACTGCAATTGCCCTGGCCTGGATATTTGGCAGATAAACAAGAAGCCCAACAAATAGAGCCAGGCTTATACCAATAAAAATACGGAACCTTGTATGAATTATATTCTCATCAAGCATACGGAAAATCCGGGAATGGCTCACATAAAAATAGAGAGTCATGGATATGTAAATATTGAATAGAATCAAATAAATACATAGTTCAGACCCTCCGGTAATTGTTGATGGAAAATAGTGAGTGAGCATTAAAGTAAACACAAGCAATATAATATTCAATACAGTAATCCGGAAATATTCCTCTCGCCTGTTTCGATCGGGCCATAACCAGTCGAAACGGTATTTGTTGGCTCTTAGTTTAGATGTTCTTAGATTGAATATTAATAACAGGGAAAGCAAGATTCCCATTAATAGCAGAGTGCATAAAAAAAAGTAAATGGTTACAGCACCAATTTCAAGACTCTTCACTAATGTCGGGGACAGATCCCGCATGGTAATAATGTAAAGTGGCAACTTATCTATTGGTGTTATATATAACCGTTGCGTTGAGCCACCATACTGTTCCTTGAAAAATAAAGAGGTCCTGGAATAAATTGCCGATTGCAAGTATTGATTCTGATTGCACTCTTCGAGAATATTTTCATTCGTATTCAGGTTTCGGTCGGAATGAAACCAGACATCCCCTTTTTCATCAACAATGCAATATTTATATCCATTCGGAATTACAGGATTTATAACTGAAGGCAAATCAGTTGCGATTGCTGCAAGAAATATAGTTTTGTCTTTGATAGTATCTGTCGATCTTCTTGCAATAACTGCCCGGAATTCACCATCGACCCATGATCGTACAGACTGCATTACAAAAGGAAGGCTGGGTTGAGATGAAAGTTGCCAAAATGCTTCATTTTGAATATTTCGGAAATAATCCCGGGTTTTGAAATTACTTTTCCCGAAAACCTGATCTCCATTCACCCATGAAAATTTATGATCACCATTTTTATTCAACCAAAAAGTTCTGAAAAAAGGAGGGTAACTAATTAGTGGTGTAATACTAGCCTTGAAATCAGGATCACGCCTTTTAGTACTATATTCTGTCGGATCTATCGAAATATTATAAATGTCTTTGTGGAATTCACCTGCATTTTTGTCGAATGTATTAAGTTGCATTAGCGCAGAATCCACATCTTTAACAAAGCTGTTCCTGAGTTCTAATGTTAAAGATTTTTGTTGTTCATCATATCCTGGTTTATCAATAGTAAAATACTGGAATTGATCCAGGAAGATAAAGAAGAGTAGTCCAGAACCAAAACTGAGGGAAACCACTGCCAGGAGGATGTCCGCTGAACGAAGCCGCTCAAAGCGACCCATCAGGTATATTTTAAAAAATGGAAAGAAAATAGCTATTCCAAGGATCAGGAAAAGCAGGGTAGAAATATAATAATACGGAACGCTGAGTCTTTCATTGTTGTATTGATTCACTGGTAAAGCTCCCATCAGTTTAAATTCCCCCATACCGTTAAACACAAATGGAATAGTGTAAATCCGGTACTCACTGTCATCCGAATTCAGGTTCATTATTTTCCTTGCTTTAAAAGGACCTAAATTCGCAAGCAAACTGTCCCTGAATTTCATATTTACCTGGTGCGGAAAATCGCTGTAATCAACAACGGTGTCATGCAACAGGATATAATTTGCAAAAAGATCCTTTCGAAAAAGATAAGACAGGAAGCCACTCATTTTCATACCAACCAAATAATCTTTTTTAGTATTATCAATGTGGGTCAGATGGAAAACAAGGTAAGGCTCGTTATGTAATGTGGTTGTAGTGACGGAATCCTTTTTGTCTATGAATAATTTAAAATAAGGCTTGTTAGAAATATTTTTCCGATCACCCATCCATTCAAATTCTGGAACACTGTCTGCAAAATATTTTTGAATGCTATCTGAATTAGCATTCTTCATTTTTGAAGCAGTCATTGATTTTGATATGGCCAGCCGGTGAAAATCAGGTAACCGTTGATTGATATTGTCAGCAATCCGGTCTAATGCACGGAATTGCCTCCGGTTTATTTTTTCTTCGTTGTTCGCTACATAGTGAAAAAAGTAAAACCCGATGAAAAGGCTGACTATAATGAGCGTAATTAAAACGGCAGTAAACCCCGCCATCCTGGCAGAAAGGTTTTGGAAGAATGTTCCTAGTTTTCCGGAAGTGCTCATTTGGAAGATTTGAGAATATAATGATGAATCATTTGAATGATGAAGTGGAATAATAAATCAAACTATACAACAGATAAATAAATATCAGCCCGATTACAACATCCAATGCTACAGAATTGAACATATCACGATAATTTTAATTGTTAGTGGTTATTATTCGGGAACTAATAAAAACCCCGTTAATACTTAGGCGGTCAACCAGTGATGTAAATGACTACCCAAAAGAAAGTGATATTTAGCAAAGTCTTACGTGGAAAACACCCCCCTGTGCCGGGAAAAATGCCCGGGTTGCTGTTAGTTTGCAGACCTAAGTAGTAGTTATTATAGTACAGATTTGATAGAAACACCTACTGTTTACAATGCCGTGGAGCTAATCACCATTAATTGCGAAATTTCATGGTAATTTTACCCGGATTCATAATATTAAACCGGTGAAACCACTGATTATTCGGATTCTGAAGTACATTTTCATATTCATTGGATGCATAACCGGCTTCGTGGTTTTATATCTCTTTGTAGCATACACCCTGGTCAAAATTCCGGTGAATTCAGAAAGGAAACCAGGAAAAGATATTACAATCTGGATCCGTTCAAATGGTGTTCATGTCGATATAGTGATGCCGGTGAAAACTCAATTTATTGACTGGAGTAAAATAGTCAAATATGAAAATACAAGAGGCAATGATACAACTTCACAATGGGTGGCATTCGGTTGGGGCGATAAGGGTTTTTATTTACAGACTCCCACCTGGGCTGACTTGAAATTCAGTGTGGCTTTTCGTGCAGTCACAGGGTTGAGTGAAGCTGCCATGCATGTAACCTATTACAATAACATCTTCGAAAGTGAATCATGCCGGCGTGTTGTTATCAGCAATGAAGAGTATAAAAAACTTACAACAGCTGTTTTATCAGGATTTGACCGGACGGCTTCCGGCCAGGTGATCCGTATAGTTACCAATGCCAATTATGGAGATGATGATGCCTTTTATGAGGGAAGCGGAACGTACAGCCTGTTTCATACCTGCAACACCTGGACAAATAATTCACTCCGTTATGCCGGACTTCCAGCAGCAGTATGGACTCCATTTGAACAAGGTCTTATGGATTATTACAGATAAAAAAATGCAAGGACACGCCATGGCATGTCCTTGCATTTTTTTTAAATGTAATTACCGGACTGTCAGTTTTTCAACTGCAACAGAAACTCCGGAAGCATTATAAAGCGTGCACAAATACATTCCTCGTGAAAACGCTGTAGGTTTAAACTTAACCTCGTCACCAATAACATTCTTCAATTGCATAATGGTTCTCCCTGTAATATCGGAGATAACAATCGAGTGTGATTGAGTTAATGTTTCTGAAAAACGAATATTGGCTTCATCAGTGACGGGGTTCGGATAAATAGTCATTCCGAATGCATAACTACTGATTTCTTCATACCCGATA
>JANWID010000051.1 GCA_025450095.1 Bacteroidia bacterium
ATATTCTCAAAAAAAACTGATGCAGCTCGCACGTTCAGTTTCTGATGAAATTTATTCACTGGATTCCGGTCAGCGTGCATTATTGCATGTTGCAGCAGTATTTACTAATAATTTTACCAATGCACTTTTGGAAATTGCCACTGGACTATTAGAGAAGGAACGGATTCCAATTGAATTGTTAAAGCCGCTTGCATTGTCCACCGTACAAAACGCTTTTATTTATGGCACACTTGAATCTCAAACCGGTCCTGCAAAACGTAATGATCATAAAACCATTGAAAAACACCGGCAATTACTGGCAGCATATCCTGCATACCGGCGCATTTATGATATGCTTACAATGTATATCAGGAATGTTCATAAGAAAAAGTGAATTGCTTTCACACCCTAAATTGTTTTTTATATCCTTGTGTTGATGGAATTGAATTTTAAAGAGAAACTTCGCGCTGTACAAACATTTATTTTTGATGTAGATGGTGTACTTACAGATGGACATCTTCTTGTGATGCCTGACGGAGAATTTTTGAGAACTATGAATATCAAGGATGGTTATGCCATGCAGCTTGCAATAAAAAAAGGATACCGGATGTGTGTAATATCAGGAGGTCATTCAAAAGGTGTACCCATACGCCTGGAGCGGCTCGGCATCCAGGATGTGTACATGGGAGTACCCGATAAAATATCTGTTTTTAATTCTATAATCAGTAAGTACAACATTGACCCGGCCACAATTTTATATATGGGTGATGATCTTCCGGATCTGAAGGTGATGCAATTGTGTGGTGTGCCTTGCTGTCCCGGTGATGCGGTTACCGAAATAAAATCTCTAAGCTGTTATATATCTCACAAAAATGGTGGGGAAGGTTGTGTGCGTGATGTTATAGAGCAGGTGATGCGACTTCATGCTTCGTGGGAATGAAATTCGTATTCTTAATTAAGAACCTGGCTTCCACAATCCGGATCCTTAACCTGGGAATTATCTGCTTTTCTCTTTTGCTTGTCAGATATACTGTAGTATTTCCCATACTCAAACTGAACGGTCATACAAGTTCAGTTTCTGATCGGGCATTCCTGGTTTTATTATTGGCTGCTGTCCTGATAGCTGCTGCCGGATATGTTATCAATGACTATTTTGATTTCGGAATTGATGCCATTAACAAACCGGGAAAGAACAAATTAAATAGTTTTTTTTCCCGTGGTGAAATGATGAGCCTTTACTGGTCATTAAATCTTTCGGGCCTTTTAGCTGGCTGGTACTTTGGATATCTGCTGGGAATACATTATCCCATGTTTTTATTTTTTGCTTGTTCCGGTTTACTTTATTTCTATTCGACTTCATTTAAAAAAATGCTGATCACCGGCAACCTGGTAATAGCATTGCTTTCGGCACTGATCCTGGCATTACCAGTTATATTCGATTCTGTAGCATTACATTTCAGTCCTATTCCCATCCTGATTACGGCTTATGTAATTTTTGCTTTCATGTTAACATTGATACGTGAAATAATAAAGGATATTGAAGATATGAATGGTGATGCAGCATTTGGGGCTACCACGCTGCCTGTAATGGCCGGCGCCGGAATATCCAGGATGATCTGCACGATGCTGACACTGGTCACTTCGGCAACGATATTATATATACAAATTGGAATTGCACAATGGGATAACCTGCTTTCTTTTTGCTATACGATTCTTTTTATCCAGGTACCTTTATTGTTTCTCACCTGGAGAATTTACCGTGCAAAAAATAAAGCGGATGATCACCGTAACAGTAATGTTTCAAAATTTATCATGGTTACAGGATTGTTGTCGATGCTTGTTTTTTATTTAACAAGCTAAATTTTAATTCCCGATGAAGCAATATCATCCTGTAATTCTCGCATCCGGTTCACCCCGTCGACGGCAATTGCTTGTTGAAACGGGAATTAAGTTTGATGTGGTTCTCAAAGATGTGGATGAACAATATCCCGGATCCCTGCCACCGGCAGATGTTGCATTGTATCTGGCTCAAAAAAAATCCCAGGCTTATGATCATGAGGTTCAGGAAGGCAATTGGGTAAATACTGCGGACACTGTGGTCTGTATTGATCAACACATTTTAAACAAACCAAATGATACAGAAGATGCTTATAAAATGCTGCAACTACTTTCCGGTAAGGCTCACCGCGTTATTACTGCTGTTTGTCTCCGTAGCAAAAGTGTCAACGATTGTTTCCAGGTTGAAACCAGGGTGTTTTTTAAATCGCTGTCTGCATCGGAAATCAGGTATTACATCGAATTGTGTAAGCCTTTCGACAAAGCAGGTTCTTATGGAATTCAGGAATGGTTAGGATTGACTGGTATTGAAAAAATTGACGGATCATATTTCAATGTTGTAGGGCTTCCGGTTAAAGAACTTTATGAAAAATTGATTTATCATAATGTAATTTCCCTTTAATGAAGAAGGCATATTTTCAGATGCATCTTGCCATATTCCTATGGGGATTTACAGGAATTTTCGGCAAGGCTATAAATATGTCCGAAGGTATGATTGTATGGTACCGGATGATCATCAGCGCTGCCGGATTATTACCACTATTGTTAACTAAAGGAATCACGCTTCCCTCCCGTCGGCAGATTGTAGAAATTACTATTGTTGGCGGACTTGTAACCTTACACTGGATTCTTTTCTACGGAGCAATTAAAGCTTCCAATGTATCTATAGCACTTAGCTGCTTTTCGTCCATCTCACTTTTTACAGCTGTTTTAGAGCCGTTATCGAAGCGGCAGCGGCCAAAAATGGCTGAAGTCGTGCTCGGCTTTTGTGTAATCGCAGGTCTGTATTTGATATTTTCTGTACAACAATTTTATCTAACAGGAATTCTGTTGGCTATTGCAAGTGCCCTGGTTGGTGCTGTATTCACCATTATGAATAAGCGTCTAACCGCAAAACATCCTCCGGAGGTGATTACATTTTATGAGCTTACAGCAGGATTCCTGTTACTTACTATACTGCTTCCTGTTTATTTCAGTCTGACTGGTACCTCGTTTGGAGTTCCTTCAATGACAGACCTGATCTATCTTTTGCTTTTGGGCCTGGTATGTACCAGTTACGCTTTTACAATTTCTCTCAAGGCACTCAAGGAACTCGATGCCTTTACCCTCAACCTTTCGGTTAATCTTGAACCACTTTACAGCATTCTGCTGGCAGTAATTTTATTTCATGAATATAATATTCTGAATACTGGTTTTATAGCCGGAACCATTGTCATCATTGGCTCTATAGTCGTGCACTCGTGGTATAAATGGCGAATTTCCAAGCGGCAAAAACGGTAACCTATCCCCCGGAAAACCGTTTACTCTTTTTAAAGAAAAAAAAGCGCTAATTCAGTTGATTTTCTTTTCTTTGATGAACAATCCGGTATGATAGTATTTAAGAGGAGTATTCCTGGGAATTTCCGATTTTCGACCGGGATTTTCATTGCCCTGTTCCTGATCTTGCTGGCAGGATTTCCTACTGCTTACGGTCAGCGATACAACCTTTCTGTCTTCAATAGTACCACTGGAATGCCTGGCAACCAGGTAAACGATATTATACAGGACCAGCATGGAAGGCTGTGGATTGGCACTATGAACGGTGTTACTGTTTTTGATGGAACAAAATTTACAGGGTTCGACAACAACAATCCCATTAGCAAAAATCCGGTAAAGACAATTTTTGAAGACAGTAAAGGCAATATCTGGATCGGTATGATCCGAAAGGGTGTTTGTAAAATTACAGGTACCTCTTTTGAATTTTATAATACCTCCAACGGTCTGTTAAGCGATAATGTTAATGCCATCACAGAAGACAAAAAAGGCAATATCTGGATTGGCACTTCCGAAGGATTAAACCGGTTTGATGGCAAAATTCTTCACATCTATACTTCGCTCAGGGGACTCGTTAACAATAATGTTTCCTCCCTGCTGTGTGATTCAAAAGGATTGATCTGGATTGCAACTATCGGCGGAATTAGCAGATTCGACGGTGTAAATTTCAGCAATTATACAACCGAAAACGGTTTACTGAGCAACATCTGTTACCATATCATGGAAGACAGTAAAGGCAACCTTTGGTTCAGCACCTACCTCGGTATCTCGGTTTACAACGGAAAAAGATTCAGCAATATCACTACTTCCAACGGTTTGCTTACCGACAGGATCGAAAAAGTGATTGAAAATTCGGAAGAAAAAAAAGTATTTGCCACTTATGGAGGAGGAGTCGGCTTTATTTCACATGATACAATTACTTATGTAACCGTTAATGAAGGCCTACCCAATAACATCATTAAAACCATAATCCAGGATTCAGAAGGTAATTACTGGATAGGTACATGGAACGGACTGTGTAAATTCATGGGTGACCGGTTCGTAAATTATACCATTGAAGATGGGTTATCAAACAATAATATACTTACGGTAGCATCAGATGAAACCGGCCGTGTATGGTTTGGTACCCTGACAGGAGGAATCAATTATACAGATGGAAATACCATAAATACGCTTGGCCTTGAATCCGGACTGAAAAGTGCCACCATCTGGTCAATTTATTTCAGTAAATCGGGTGAATACTGGTTCGGAACCACCAATGGTCCGGCACTGCTGAACCGCGAAACAATGCAGTTCACTCATCCTTTCCCGGCTTTTGATAACCTGGTAACATATGCCATGCTGGAAGACCGGAATGGCCGGCTTCTATTTGGAACCGACAAAGGAATTTATATTCTTGATTCAACAAAATATATTTCCAATATCGGAACACGGAACGGGCTGAAAGATGATAATGTAAGGGTACTATATGAAGATAGTACGGGAAGGATCTGGATCGGCACCATGAAAAGCATTTACTATATGGAGGGTGATTCCGTGGTAAGCTTTAACGAACGATACAACATTCCTAATGCTCCGGTAACTTCAATAATTGAAGACAGCACCGGACGGATTCTTGCCAGCACTTACGATTTCGGTATATACGTTATCGGGAATGCGGTTAATTCAAATGTCATATACCCGATCAATAAAACCACCGGGTTGTACAGCGACCGGATACTTTTTAATTTCCTCGACAGTTATCAGAATCTTTGGCTTGGAACGTCAACGGGCATCGATTGCATTGACTGGAAAAAATACCTGCGTACCGGAGAAATATCGGTGAACCATTATGATAAAAGTAATGGTTATCTCGGAGTAGAAACAAATGCCGCATGTTCCGATAAAGATGGCAATATATGGTTCGCTACTGTTAATGGCGTAATCAAACACAATGTGCACTCCGGCATTATTACCAACTCTATCCCTGTGCTTCGCATCAACAACATTCAGCTGTTCCTTGAAAATGTAGACTGGAGAAAAAAACAAATTGCGGTAAATGCGCAAACCGGGTTACCAGAATCCATGGTATTGGCATATGATAACAACCATCTCAGCTTCAGCTTTTCAGGCGTCTACCTAACGGCTCCGGAAGAAGTGAAATATCAGTATATTCTCGAAGGTTTCGAGGAGCACTGGTCACCAGTAACTTCACATAACATTGCAAATTATTCGAATCTCGGACCCGGCACATATGTTTTCAAAGTAAAAGCGACCGCCAACGGAAGAACCTGGTCAAGCCCTGTTACATACAGCTTTACTATTAAACCACCTTACTGGAAAACACCTTTCTTCTATATTCTGTATATAGTTACAATAATAGGATCCATCTTCCTGTTCCTAAAACTGCGTACACGTGCCATGCAACGCAATCAAAACCTGTTGCGACAAAAGGTGGAACAACGGACCAATGAACTTAACCAGAAAAATCTTGAGCTTGAAAAATTATCCATTGTAGCATCCGAGACTGATAACGCCGTACTTATTTTCAATGAAAACAAAGAAGTCGAATGGGCTAATGCCGGATTTACTAAAATGACCGGATATACTATTGACGAAATTTCAAACCTGGAAGGTAACCTGATTGACAATTTCACCAAAAATCCCGAAGTCAGTCAGTTGGTCGAAAACTGTATCGAAGAACGAAAATCTACTGTATTCGAAACACAATTGCCCAGTAGAAGTAAATTAACAATATGGGCTTCCAGCACCCTCACTCCTATTTTTAGTGAATCAGGTCAATTGAATAAAATCGTGATGATTTATACGGATATCACATACCGGAAAATCATGGAAGAAAAAATCCGGGAGTCTCTCGAGGAAAAAGGACTTTTGCTTCGGGAGATCCATCACCGTGTAAAAAATAATCTGCAGATCATCATTAGTCTTTTTAACCTTCAATCACATTATATCAACGATAAAAAGGCATTTGATGCGTTAAAAGAAGGTCAGGACCGGATTAAATCCATGGCGTTGATCCATGAGAGGTTTTACCAGAATGAAGGATTATCACGTATTGATTTTGATGATTACATCCGCAGATTAGTTGAAAACCTGTTTATGTCATTCAATGTAACACCTGAACGTATTACCACAGATATTGATGCGGAAAAAATATCGCTGGATATTGATACTGCGGTTCCCTGCGGCCTGATTATAAACGAACTGGTATCAAATACCCTGAAACATGCTTTTGGGGAAAATGATAAAGGAATGCTCAAAATTTCATTTCACAGAAATGGTGAAAGTGTTTTGAAGCTGACTGTCAGTGATAACGGAAAGGGATTGCCCGAGAATTTTGAATTTGAAGAAGTGGATTCCCTTGGAATGCAGCTTATTAATGCATTAAATAATCAGCTTGACGGAAAGCTCACATTATTAAAGGAAAAAGGCACCACTTTTATTCTGGAATTTAAGGCAAATAATTAGTATTGCATAAAGATTCGATTCCTTTTACCTTTAAAAAGTATCAAAAGGTGCATCGAGAAACGATTTAAAATTTACTTTTGATTTGTAATTGAGTTCAAATGAGCAAGATAAAGATCCTGGTAGTAGAAGACGAGTCAATTGTCGCCAAAGACATTCAGAATACACTGATCCGGTTGGGATACGATGTTCCTGCAACGGCTTCGAACGCGGTGAGTGCATTTCAAAAATTGGAGGATATCCGGCCGGATCTCGTTTTCCTTGATATCAAACTGAAAGGTGATGTTGACGGAATCCAGATTGCTGAAAAAATTAAATCCAATTACGACATACCCGTTATTTTCTTAACCTCATTCGTTGATAAAGGCACTCTCGACCGGGCAAAGGTTACCGAACCTTATGGATATATTGTTAAGCCTTTCAATGAATCCGATTTGCAGACAACGGTGGAAATGGCTCTTTATAAATTTGAAAAGGACAAAGAGACCAAATACAGCAAGGAACGATATGAAAATGCGCTTTTGAATCTCGATGAAGCCATCATTATCCTTGATACTAATTATGCAGTAACATTTCTGAACCCCAAAGCAGAAAACCTTGCCGGTTACGGTAATGAAACCGCAATGGGCAAAAGTCTTTTCAGCCTGGTAACATTTACTGAAGAAAACGGGACTGAACTTACTCGTGATCTCATGGCTCAGAAAGTTATGCACGATAAGTTGTATGAACTGAATAATGCAACGATAACTTTCCTTCGGAGCCAGGAATCACAAAAATGTGACCTTACCGTATCACCGGTAAGGGATGAAAAAGATAACCTGATTGGTTATGCTTTTGTTGTTCGTAAACCCGGAACAAAAACAGCGACAGCAACAGCAGCCAGCACCGAACAAATGGAAAGCATGGTGATTCAGAATTCTTTTTTTGTAAAGAAGGGTTCTATGCTTGTCAAAGTTTTTCTTGAAAACATCAACTGGATCCAGGCTATGGATAACTATGTTATTATTCAGACCAATGCCGATAAATTCGTAGTACATTCCACTATGAAAGATATCGAATCAAAACTTCCGGTTGAAAAATTCCTCAGAGTCCACCGTTCCTTCATTATACCAATTGAAAAAATTAATGTCCTCGATGAGAACACGGTTCAGATTGGTGATAAAACCATACCTGTGGGAAAATCATATAAGGACGCTTTTATGAATCGGCTTAATTTTCTTTAAGAAAAATAAAAGGCAAAAAAAAAGTCCCGGATGTCCGGGACTTTTTCATTTTATCAAATTTATTTTTTGTCTTCTTTCACTTCTTCGAAATCAACATCGGTAACATTTCCATCGCTACCCTGCTCTTTAGCAGTATCTGTTGGTTGTCCCTGCGCGGCACCTTCAGCACCACCCTGCGATGCTTTGTACATTTCTTCAGAAGCAGTTTGCCATGCAGCATTCAGGCCGGCCATTGCCGTATCGATACCTGCAATGTTCCTGTTTTTATGCGCTTCCTTCAGTTCTTCGAGAGCCTTTTCAATCGGTTGTTTCTTATCTGCTGAGAGCTTATCGCCAAATTCTTTCAGCTGCTTTTCAGTCTGGAAAATAAGGGAATCAGCCTGGTTAATTTTTTCTACTTCTTCTTTAGCTTTGCGATCCGTTTCAGCATTTGCTTCAGCTTCCTGTTTCATCTTCTTAATCTCTGCTTCAGTCAATCCAGACGAAGCTTCGATACGGATGTTTTGACTCTTAGCTGTAGCCTTATCTTTAGCTGTTACGTGAAGAATACCATTTGCGTCGATATCAAAAGTTACTTCGACCTGCGGAATGCCCCGTGGTGCTGGCGGAATACCATCGAGATGGAAACGACCAATTGTGCGGTTATCTTTTGCCATCGGACGCTCACCCTGAAGAATGTGAATCTCTACCGAAGGCTGATTGTCTGACGCTGTAGAAAATACTTCACTCTTCTTCGTTGGAATAGTTGTATTCGATTCAATAAGTTTGGTG